>JAOKFZ010000013.1 GCA_028247315.1 Bacteroidia bacterium
ATTATTCGCCAATATTTAGTCTTACGCCAAACGTGTGCGAACCTCCAAATGGATTAGAGTGACGGTATGAATAGTCTAATCCAAATGTAGTTTCGGAGTCCTTACGTACAGGGACTTCAAAGGTAAAACCACCCATTATGCCCGTAAATGCATTGGTACGTGTTTCATAGTTGAGTATCCCATTCTCATAAGCATATGCAGTACGCAGCTGAAACATCTCTTTGTAGCTATACTCTGTACCCAATGTAAACTGGTTGGCAGAGAAAGCATTGTTGGTAAATGTAAATGCTGGTGTCAAGCGATGAAAATACGTCTCATCGTTGTCATCCAATCTCAAGTCATACGATGCACTAATGTTTACTAACGTAGGTAGATTGAATTTTGCGGCTCTTTTATTGATTGTATACTCCACCTCATTGTCTGGGTTTTCATATTTGTCAGAAAGACCGTCACCAGCATACCTAGCATCAGGACCAATATTCTTTAAAGACACACCAAATTTGATATCATTCTTTTTGATTTTTTCGTCTTTTTTGAATGTGGTTATATACTGTATACCTGCATCTATCGCAATACCTTGAGCTTTTGCGTTTGTAATAGACTCAGAAAACACTTTGAAACCAATACCGCCTGAGATCTCTTGCGTAAAACGCTTTGAATACCCCGCTGTAATATTTGTGAAACGCGGCTTGTATGTTCCTATGCCTCCATCTGGCTGCTCAGTAGTAGTGATAGGTATCTCACCTATATCATAACTCATTATACTAATGCCAAGAGCTCCTCCGCCGACGTTTTGTGAAAAGCCAAAGGTATTGATATTTATATCTGTCCCCAAAAGCCAAGACGTACGCGAAAATATTATTTCTGTATTGTCGGTATATGCAAGACCACCAATGTTATTATAGAGGGACTCTAATCCTTTGGTGCTACTTACTGCAGCCCATCCCCAACCAGAGCTTCTACCCCAGCCGTTTATGTTTAGTTGCGTTGCTCCTGCTTGACCAATCCTATCAGGATTGCCCGCAAAAACAGACGATGCAGCCGATAGTATGATTGATAATATAATTACTTTTTTCATTACTTTCTTTCTTTTAATTATTGATTAGTAGTCCTAGAATGAGTCAAGGTCAAGCTCTCTCATTACTCCCATCCATTTTAACACTTTTTCTCCAAGTTCATCCGCATCTATATGTATAAGGTACAAACCACTTGCAACCGGTACACCTGCATTATTTTGCAAATTCCAATCCACAAACGTTGTTTCATCATCCTTGTCTATCCTTCTTACAAGTGACCCATCTAATGTATAGATAGAAATCTGAACCTTTTGAGGTAAGTTAGTAAACTTTACACGATTATCAATTGGACTGCCTTCGTAACCAGAATAAGCATAGTATGGATTTGGTACAATGTTAGCCAAGTCTAAAGCCTCTTTACCGTTTTCTATAGTTACATCATTGAAAATATCATCGGTACTAAATTTGAACTTCGGTAACCCTGCGTTTTCAGCAGCACCATTTCTACCATACGGTTTGCCAATTCGAAGTCTAATCTTCATCTCATTTGGCGGCACAGGAATGCCGTCTGCATCTTCTACTAGCGACTTACCAAGTGCCATATACGCTGGAATTACCCAATCACAATTTTGATAGACTTTGGATAACTCACGCAACCTATTAGAAGGGGTAACACCACTAAATATCTCATGATACGCCTCACCCTTATCGTACGTAGGTAACTTAGGATGTATACCTGCTGCTACACCTTGGTGTGAACCCATTACATATATGAAGTGTCTCCCTCCAAAACTTGGATAACCTGAATTTGGGAAACCTGTGTTATCCGTAGGATTCCATTTCATATCACGGCCGTTTTCACTTCTTTGGTATGAATCTTCTCCTACTATAATATTTAGTCTTTCACCCGTATTTACGTTGATAGCATAACCAGGGAACATTGTCTTACCTGCCTTGAGCGTAACACCACCGTAAGTGAGTGTTCCTTCTCTCATATCAAACTTCTCGGCACCACCTTCATTCAATCCTGGATCTTCACCTGTTTCTATCATCACACACTCCGACCATTTTGATTTATCTGGAGTAAGTACTATATCGACACTACTGATGTTTTCTAGACCAATACCCTGCATCGCTTGGTAACCAAATGTGAATGGCTGTACGAGTTCAGCATCTCTTTCTGAAGCATTTGATCTTAAGGTATTGGATGTAAGTCTATTCGGAGCAATACGTCCATCCCAGATTTTTTCATAAACGCCATTTCTATCGAGGGCTCTTCCACCGGAAGAGAAATCGTGCCAAGATGGATCATTAAATGACGGCTGACCTTGAACACCTGATCTAATCCAATCAAACACCCCAAACTGTCTTGACTCAGAAGCATCATTGTCCGAAACAGCAGTAAGCCATTCATTACTTGGGTCAGCAAAATCTACAGTCCAGTTGATTAAACCATTTTCCTCAAATTCTTGTGAATTCACTCCTGGATCTGCTACCTGCTCTATCGTAACAGCAAGTCCCCAATCAAATATTTTTTGTCCTGTAGTAGACTCTAAGATCACTTGTTCATTTCTGTAATCTAAGGTTGTATCTGCAAATATTGTGTCATTGGGAAGCTTTACAAGCATCCAAGTAGTTCCACTAGCAGCTAAGCTATCATCGTTTCCGCCTTCGGAACCAGCAGTTTTAGGCACTAATGACAATTCAAACTCACCAAGAGGTACTTTCAATGGATCTATCACGCTAATATTAACCGGTCCCATTCCATTTTCATACTTCGGATTTAGTGCCACGTTATTCGTCATTATTTCATCGATTGTACTTTGTGTAAATTCGAGTTCATTATCACCGTTTCCTTTCCCAGCTAATCTAACTAGTTCTGGTCCATCTCCGTAAACAGCAGGCACACTAGAACCACTAAATCTAGGTTCTAACTTATGGGGTATAGCAGAAAATTTCTTCACTTTACGCCCTTCTAAGTACAAGTCTCTTGCTGCGTCTGCAGATGCATAAGAGAGTACTATATAATCATACGTTTTGAAATTTACAAGAGTCTTATCAGAACCCGTAGCAAACTCATCTTCTGTAATTCTAACGGTATGTCTAAGACCTCCATTATTGGAACGAACACGTAATTTAAGGACATCTTCATCTACATCTACGTCGTATTCTTCCTCGAACAAGTCTAAGAAATCATCATCTAAATCGCACTGAAAAACTTCTCTTGCCTTACCCAGATCATCTAAGTCCGACAAACTAACAGAAGCATTTTTCAATTGATAGACTCTATATCCTTGAAACTTGTAATTCTCTACCATACCTCTATCATTGAATACAGAGTCACTATACAACTCTACTCTATCATTATCAGTATCTCCAAAAGAGAACACCAATTGACGGTCTTGCTCGTGTACTTCTACTTCTGGAGCATCCGGTCCGTCAATGAGGTCAAAACAAGAATTGAATAAATCTTGAGCTTTTCTACTCGCTTGCTTTAATAATCTAATTGAACCATCGGCACCACCAAAGTCGGTACGTGCCCATACTACACCTACAGTAAGTCGCTGTACAGCACCTGGTTCCAATATAAATGGACCGGAAGACTGAATAAAACGTCTGTCTGCAGGAGAGTTTCCTGCTTCTTTCTCATTCCAATTTTGATTGGGATGAGCAGGATCTGTATCAAATGGGAACATATAGTCTGCAGGTGTACCATCTGTACCAGTGATTCCATCACCACCAAACAGAATATCTGTTCCTGTTCTCCACCTACCTCTTAGGTAATTATAAAAATCCGTTGCTAAAAGTGGATTACCGTTGATAGAGTTTGCCGTGTTGTTGTAATACACAAACTTCGACATTCCCAATTCCTCGGTTATTCCATTATTTGTTACTATTGGGCCTTCAAAAAAGTCAACTCCAATAGACGGAGGATTAAGACCATAGCCCAATACACCCTCATCATTGTCATCACCATTGTAGCAAAAACCTAAAGAGAGACCTACATCACAACCTACGTAATCATCTGAGAAATTCCCTAAATCCGCATCTACCCATTGACCAAAGTAAGTATTGTCTAAGCTAGCCGCTCCTCGATTGATAAGACGTGTAGTATAAAATGTCATATCATTTATTTCGTCGTTTGTAGAGAAAGCAAATGCAGTTGTTTGCATTTCAATTCCTATCGCCTCACCTTGGGTCTCAGAATGAATGTTCCCCCTATCATTGTATATCCACCAGAGCATTTGATCCGGCTGATCTTCTGCAGCATTTTCTTGCACTATTCCTTTGCACGTATTTTGCAGTACCGGATAGTCACCTCCTTGTGGATCGTAGATTCCATTGTTATTTAAATCGCGATACGGAGCATACTCCCCTGGCCAGCTCTGTATATCTGGATCTACCGTTCCATTAAAATTATTGGCGTGATCAATTATTGCAGATCCATCCACTTTGTAGATATCGTCCCAAATATCACACTGATCTTTGCTTGTATTTGCAGTAGCTGGATCTAGGGGTCCGGGCCAAAAGTCTGAACCACGCTGACGATACGTCATAGCAGCAAGTTTTAGATTACCAGACGCATCTTCTCCACCTATCCATATGGCTCCAGAAAACAAACTGTGCTTTCTTACCTCGTTTGTTTCTGAAGGAAGCTTGGGTATCTCGTACTTAGCATTGTTCAAGTCCCACCACATGTCCCCACCATTTAGTATTTTGGTACGTACGTTGTTTATGTCTAAATCTGCACTTTGACTTGCTGGATCACAGTCTGAACCGAACTTCATTTTGGTATTTAATTGACCATCACGCGTAGTTCTTCTTTCTTCTGTATCCACATTCTCTTTCGCAAATATGCCTACTGTACTAAACAGTACGGCAATCAGCATTAAATGTCTCATTTCTCTTTTCATATCTTCTATTCTTTGTGCTGCGTTGTTCTTCTGAATATTATTACTAGAAATATACTCTTACTCCTAGTCTGGTTAATCTTGGGATACTATAAAAATAAGGATTTTCTACCTTAGCATTATACAAAGCGACATACGACTGCGTATTCACTTCATTGTTCGCTTCTTGGCTACCTTGCGGTGAACTTAACCATCCGTCGTTATTTGATAATCTTGAGAAACCATATACGTTTTCAATATTTTGAGTATTAAACAAATTTTGAACCCATAAGAAGACCTGTACCTCTGTCGTTTGTCTTCTAAACTCATCCTTAGCGTTTTTCTTTTTGATGCTAAAGTTTTTGTTAAAGTTAGCGTCTACTTTGAACTGCCAAGGCAATCTAGAACCAAATGGATTGCCATCTAATTGTTGTCTCTGTGCAGTACCTACAGATGCACTTGCTACGGGGTTAATGTAAGCACTATATGGCTCACCAGACTTCGTGGAAATAATAAAATTAGCTCCTGCGTTTTCCAACACTTTTTTATCAAACCAAACAGGACCAGTATAGTCTGTACCCGACTTAAATCTGTAATCCAATATGGCAGATATTTGGTGACGAATATCACGTTCAGTTGGATACAATGACCGTAGATTTGGCAAACCTGCCTGTATTAGAGATGCTGCTGAGTTCACATTTGAACCCGTACCGTCCGCAAAGAGCAATGAATAGTTTAATGCTAACGAAGTTCTACCTTCTCCTCTTAGTTCGTACTCCGCTCTAAAGTTTTTAATTGTTTCAAAATCTAAGTTTTGAAATGAGTTATATGAGATAGGCCATGCTTGGTTAATTCTTACAAGTGCGTAATCTCCGCTAGTCTCTCTATATGCGGCTATAAGGCTAAGTGCAGAGTTTCTACTGAGGGTTTGCTTAAAACCAATTTCATAACTTGTAGTTACACGTGGTTGTAAGTTCGCATTAGGCAATACACTTCCTTGGTTTGTCTCCAAATAGGCGTATCTATTTATTGGTGCGAAAATTGCTCCATTCTGCGGTCTCTGAGCCAATTTATCATAGTTGGCAAAGAACTGTGCATCTGAGTTTATAGGAAAGGAGAACCATATACGTGGAAGTACATTTATTACTGGCTTGTAATCTTCAAACGCATCCAGATCTAATTCGCCATCAGTTTCTACCAAATAGGGTTGAATTCTACCACTCCTTGTAGACTGGGTGATCAAGTCTGGGTTACCCAGTTCTGACCCGTCTGATCCGTACCATGTATTACCGTCTCTATATCCCACTATCTCTGATGGATTCTCCATATCATCCACATACACTACGTAATCGTCTCCAATATTGGTTGGAACACTGTAGCTTGTTAACAAGGTATTGTCTAGGCTTGCCAATTCACCAGCGGAGTATGTTGGAAACAGTGAATACTGATCTTTAAGCCCCAATTGATTTGCGTCATAACGCTCTACACGTAATCCCAATCGAAGTACAAGGTCTTTGAACTGGAACTTATCTTGTAACCACAAGGCACTGTAAACAGGTGCAAATGAACCAATACCTTTTTCAAGATCATCGTTCACAAAGTCACCAAAAGAAAATGCTTTTCGTGTTCTATTGCCTAAGTAGTCATATCCAAAGTAACCTACAATAGAGTTGCCATTATTCCATAAATCATCAGCACTGAACAGGTCAAGGCTAAATGTACTTGGGTCCAAGCTATTTACGTCTATAAAAGATGTTTCTGTAATTAAATTACCGTTTGCATCTCTATAACCATCGTTTATCAGTTGTGTACGTAGCCTTTGATCAAATACTTTTTGCTGGTCCTTGTCTACACGTATGTTATAATTCACTGTATCTGTGAATGTGCCGTTTTGGTCATACGAGTGAACACCTCCTATGATATAACCATTTTCGTCTACTTGGTCTAATGCTGATATATGACCATTTGTCAACTGTGGCATCAAGGTCCATAGATTGGACGCTCCTAAACTCCAGTTACTAAATAGCGTTTGCTCAAAATACATCCCAAACTGCAAATCGTGTGTATTTTCTAAGTTCAATATAGCTTCTCCCTGTGCATATGCTGCGATACGTTCGTTTTGAGACTTAGCATAGCCTCCAGCTCCCGAACCAGGATTGCTCCAAAGTGAGTAGGTGAGACCTGGAGAAAACCCATTTAAAAGCCCTAAGCTCTGCTGCACTTGAGCTGCATTGAATACCGGAATATTGGAATCTTCGAAGAAATTAAAAACACTTTGGGTGTATGCAGCTCTTTGTGGATTCTTGTCGCTTGCATCAAATGTAAGATTACGACTACCTGAACCCGTAAGGTTGAAATACGATTGACGTGTAACAGTATCTCCATTTTGATCGATATGCAGGGTTGGATCATTTACAAAATCATAGGTAGGCTCTCTATTTTGAGTGAATTTACCAATGTATCCATAATCAAAAAAGTTATCTCCGTGCAGTGGATTTACGGTTTCATTCCAATTACTTTGGTAATCTAGTCTGATGTTGTAAAAGGCATCTGAGAACAGCGATTTCTTTTTCTCTTTATCCGCTTCAGATGTACTTCCTAGACGTTGCGTGAATTTCACATACGTTCTTAAGGTTTGACTGGTTGAGTTGGAGTACTCTCTAAAGTTTATTAAACTCTGGGTGTAGTTAAAGTTATTCCCTTGACCTTGATTAAATGAACCAAAAACCGTAACACTGGAATTCTTGTTAGGTAAAAATTCTAATTTACCTTGTACGTTACCGACTAATCTTGCTACGTTCTTTCGTGCCTGATTCTGTTCCAAATCATCTTCTGTAAGGAGTAAAGATTTGTACACAAATCCAGGACCATTGGGGTTTTCAATGATTGGATTTTTTTCCAAATCATCAAGAACATCTTCTTTGACACTGTAAAAGCCTCCATATCCTGGACTTGCATCCTGAGTCAAGTTGAAATTGGTGGCTAGCTGATAGCCTAATGCCACGTATTCTTTATCGCCCCCACCTTTGTTTTTAATCCAAAGTGGACCAACTGCAGAAAACTCTGCTTGGTTGTAGTGGTAAGGGTCAAACGGGCTAGAGGAGATGAGCTCAAAGCTTTTGCTTACAAAACGTGAAGGACCTTTGGTTGTAATACTGATAGCTCCACCGGTAAAATCACCATATTGTGCTGGGATACCCGATTGAATAATATCTATTTGCCCTTGAGCAGACTGTGGCACACTGCTGCTACCCACTACGCGTACACCGTCTACGAAGTATGCCGTAGCATCTGTTCTACTACCCAAGAAGGATATACCACCACCGCTTGTTTGATTGGCTCCAGAGGTAGTCCCTGCTATTGCATTCAAGCTACGTGTCGGCAATTTTGCTATATCTCCACTGCTTAGTGTTTTGGAGTTTTTATCTTTCTCTATCAACGGCTTTCCTGCTCTTACTACCACAGGTCCTAGTTGTTCGCCGTCTGCCCCAGTTTTCTGAGCCATTTCTATATTGATATATTTCGTACTGTTAGAACTCACTAGGACATCCGTTACTTTTTTATCTGAGTAATCGAGGTATGTTACTGTTACGCTATATGTTCCTGGATCTAGTGCATTCACCACATATTTCCCATCTTCGTCTGTATATGCACCGCCTTTTCGTATACCATCTTTTTCGATGATAATGGTAGCGTATGCTATTGGAGCTTTTGTTTTTGAATCAGAAACTTTACCCTGCAATTTTCCAAAATTGGACTGGGCGAATGCTGCTGAAACAAAAATACAAGCTAATAAAACTGTAAGTGTTCTTTTCATATACTTTGCTTTTTACACGTTAATTCGTACTTCAATATTTGCTATAATATTGCAATAATTCAAATTAAATTTATCTACGGTGTAGTTTGAGTTCACAAATGGCTAAATATTCATCCATTGTAACACCTTTTCTCCTAGAACTTCGGCCAACTTTTTGTAAGAGTCTTTGGTAAGACCTCCAATATGCGGAGTCAATATAACTCTCTGACTATTAGCTAAATATTTTATTTCTTTTTGCTGTTCGGATGTGAGGTTATCCAACTTTTCGTTGGGTAAAACATCTAATCCTGCACCTGCTATTTTTTTTGTTTCTAAACCACGTATTAAATTAGAAATATTTACTACCTCTCCTCTCGATAAATTTAGTAAGTAAAATGGGTTTTTCATCTCTTCGACAAACTTTACATTTATCATTCCTCTAGAATATTCATTGAGTGGAACGTGAAGACTTACTATATCTGCCTCCTTTTGTAGCATTTCGAGCGTCACTTCTTGTACACTCTCGCTTCCGTATCCTGATACAAACTTGTCATACGCCAATATCCTGCAACCAAAAGGAGCCAAAACCTCGGCAAGCCTAGATCCTACATGACCGTAACCAATGATTCCAACCGTTAGGTTTTGCAACTCTATGCCTTGATTGCCTTTGCGATCCCAAATCCCTGCAGCTACTTCTGCAGACGCCTTAGGCACATTGGCAAGCAAACTGAGTAGCATTCCCATAGTTTGCTCAGCAACCGCATTTCGGTTGCCCTCAGGAGCATTTTCGCATACAATTCCTTTACTCTCTGCATAGGCTACATCTATATTATCCATACCAGATCCAAGCCTCCCAATATATTGTAATCTTGGAGCTTGGTCTATCCACTCTTTGTTCAATGTCAGCTTACTTCTCATAATAAGTACCGTGGCACTTTCTAGAGCTAGGGCAAACTGAAAATCGGCGATGTCTGGCTTGTATACAACCACTTCATTTTGAAATAGGTCTAAGAGCACCGGGTGCACATGGTCTATGATGAGTATATGGTGCTTTAAACGCATATTAGTTCCTTATCTGCAAAGATGTATTTTCCCTTTGAATGACCTACGTTCGACTCAAAAACTAGTTCTAACAGTGAGGGTCAACATTCGAGGCGATCCAAAATTGCCTGGATTGTTTTGTTTCAAACTATAGTAATTAGCAAATGAACGTGCATTTAGTTCGTTTCTGATTTGTTGCTGACCTTGGGCAGATGCCAAATAACCGTCATTATCTGCTTGTGATGGGTACGCATATACATTATAAACATTCAAGATATTCAAAATATTGAGAGCATTGAGTTATTTTACAACGTACATTAAATTTACTACCGATAGAATAACCGCTGGTATATTAAGATTTGCCGTTAGTGGGCAACTGGCAATAGTGTTCGTTGAAAGCGAACTTCTTTTTCTAAGAAGAACGTGGCACTGCGTTCAAATTCTTCTGTGACATCACTTAAGTGGTATTCGTCATTGGAGTTCTCATCACATTCCTCGTTTGTCAAGTCTAAAGCATGCAACCTTGCCTCTACACTCTCTGCTACTATTTTGGGGGTATGCAGCACTTTTAGTTTATGTTTGAAAAAGGCCTCTATCTGCTGATAGATAATAGGATAGTGAGTACATGCAGGTATGAGGAGTTCGCACTTTTCGAAACCCTTGAAATACCTTTCGAATACAGGAAAAAGCACTTTCTCTTCCATAAAACCATCTTCAATAAGGGGAACTAGGAGTGGTGTCGCTCGTGTCACTATAGTTAGCTCTTTGTTCCGCTTAGCTAAGGTGGCATTAAACATACCCGAGCCTATTGTCTTACGCGTCCCTATTATACCTATTTTGGTATACTTTTTCTGTTCTGAAATGAGATCTACAACCGGACTTATCACCTCTATGATCTTCTCTTTTGGATATGGTAGATTTTCTATGTTGCGTACAACTGTTGCTGCACTATTGCAGGCAACAACGATTAGTTTGCACTCCCGTTTTAGCAAGTACTGCATTATGGCACGAACATAGCTTTGCAAAGCTTCCTCACTCTTATCTCCATAAGGTAAATGAGCAGTATCACCATAATAGACGAACTGCTCATTTGGAAGTTTTTGCTGCAGGGCTTTTAGCACGGTTAAACCACCTAGTCCTGAGTCAAATACGCCTATAGGTTGAGACGTGCTGATAATCCTATAATTTAAAGACTTAACTTAGCCTTAACTAAAGGCAATAAATCAAACTTAGGATCGCTGTAGATGACCCCGCTACCTTCTGATGTTTCCATAACATAGGCATAACCATTTGCTTTTGCTACCTCTGATATAGCCGTTCTTACTTTTTCTAAAAGCGGCTTCAGTAGTTCTTCTTGCTTACGCTGTAGTTCTACATTTGCTCTTTGTTGTAGCTCTTGGAACTGCTTCTGTAGGTTTTCTACTTCTTGCATTTTTATCTCTTTCACCGTTTTATTTATGCTAGGGTCTTCAGATATTTCCATGAAAGCCGCATACTTAGTTCTCATTTCGCGGTCTTTATCATCCACTATGTTTTTCCATTGCTCTTGCTCTACTGCAAGTTTCTTTTGAATACTATCTGCTTCTGGCATAGATTCAATCAACAGACTACTATTGATATGGCCTACTTTAGTTTGTGCTTGTACAGCGAATGCTGCACATACCATCGTTAAAATTACGAGTACTTTTTTCATTGGTTTGATTTATAAATTTATTTTAGATTCTTGTTTTGTTTATCTCGGGGGTAGGTCTTCATCATCATACGTATCATTTGGTAAATTGTTACCAACACCTTCTGTGACTATTACCCCTAACTCCTCTAGCACCTCATCGCTCCTATCATATTTAGGATTAGACACTAACATTAGCATATCTCCACTTTTGTCGAAGATAAAATCAAGGCCATTACTTTTTGCCACTTTATTTATGGCAGCGTATACTTTGTCTTGTATCGGTTTTATCAGTTCAGCTCTTTTTTTAAATAATTCTCCTTCGTAGCCAAACTTGTCATTCTGATACTTCTTCGCAGCACGTTCTTTTTCAATTATCTCATTTTCTCGTTTGGTCT
The DNA here is from genome assembly GCA_028247315.1 of Bacteroidia bacterium. Taxonomy (GTDB): domain Bacteria; phylum Bacteroidota; class Bacteroidia; order NS11-12g; family UBA9320; genus UBA9320. Next base: position 11,811 of record JAOKFZ010000013.1, read on the forward strand.
GCATATCTTTTGTCAGCAGTACTTTTTCTGCTTGGTATTGCTTGTACAATTTGTCGATTTCGGCAAATTTTGCATCTACATCTTGTTGCCACTCTTTGCTTAGTTCATCCAGTTGTTTTTGTGCAGATTTGTAAGACGGCATCTGAGCAAGAATGTACTCTGAATCTACGTATGCAAATTTTTGGGCATTTGCTACATTGCTAGAGAGCATAAAGAGGCATGATGCCATTATTATTTTCGCTATTGATTTCATATTTTTCTATGTAATTGACAAGTAACTACACCAAAAGTGTGCTACACTGCCCAAACTGCTGCAAACATATAAAAAATTGGGGTTCGCATTCATTTTGGCCGCTATTTAATAGTCTGTCTTAACGTACACTATAGGCTACACTAATGTTTCAAATTGATTACTTCCGTACGTATTTTATTACTCACGTTTAATGCTCGATCTATCAGTTGTATCTCTAAATAAACGCTTGCAGGACTTTGTGCCGCTGGATTCGCTGTTAGATTAATCTTAATTTTACCGCTTATGGCCTTGTACTTCCCCGTTGGAGTGATAACAGGCACCCGTGAATGATTATTGCCATATAGACGGCCATTAGTTATATTCACAAGCTCTGCAAACTCGCCGTTGGCATCTTCTACCATAAAGGTAATTGGAAGATTGTGGGCATATGGACTGCCTAAATTATACGGTGCTACAGTATCTGAATCCGTAAGTCCGATATCCCCATCTCCATCTCTGTAGGAAATAATCAGTTGAATAACACTGTCTTTTGCCAATACATTTTCGATGACATTCACATCAATCAATCCTATCTCTGGCACATTGCTGTAACCTACTATTTCTGGCTTGCATGCATATGTAGCTAGTATAATGAATACACTTATTATCTTTGTGGTCTGGATGATTAGCTTGCCTAACATAAATGATGTGTGGAATGTATCTGAAGATAATTTTAACGCAATTGCACTTCAAATATTTCAATATCAAGCCAAAAATAATAAGGTGTATGCCGAATATCTAAAATTAATTGACAAACTACCCGAAACAATTGAGCATTTTACCCAAATACCCTTTTTACCCATTGCTTTTTTCAAGACACACACTGTAGTAGCTGGGGATTTTCTTCCCAAAAAGGTATTTGAAAGCAGCAGTACCACAGGACTAAACACCTCTAAGCATCTGGTAAAGAATCTCGACCTATACCACACGAATTGCACTAAGATAATAGAACAAAAACTCGGAGACATCACAGATTACGAAATCTCTGGACTGCTCCCAAACTACTTGGAACGGGATAACTCATCCCTCGTGAATATGGTAGCTCATCTAATGGACCACAACAAACAAGAAAAGGCCTTCTATTTGTATAACCATAAAGATCTTTTTGATAAGATGAAAAACACTTCGACAAAGCAATTACTCTTTGGGGTAAGCTTTGCCTTATTGGATTTTGCAGAAAAATACAACGTCATAAACAGCAACCTTACTGTTATTGAGACTGGAGGAATGAAAGGGCGTAAAAAAGAGATTACGAAAACGGAGGTTTACAATGAACTAAAAGTTGCTTTTCCAAATGCTACTATCCTCTCCGAGTATGGAATGACCGAGCTGCTTAGTCAAGCGTATAGCGACGAAACTGCTAAATATACCTGCCCAACCTGGATGAAAGTGCTGCCTCGGGCAGATAATGATCCGCTAAGCCATGAGGCAAACGGGCAAACGGCAGCTCTCAACATTATAGATTTGGCAAACCTCTACACGTGCAGTTTTATAGCAACAGATGATCTTGGCAAAGTTTATACAGATGGCACCTTTGAGGTAAGCGGCAGACTCGACTATTCTGATATCCGAGGCTGCAGCCTTATGGCCTTGTAACCTCCAAATACCGCTATATTTGTATCCTATGACAAAGAACATTTATCTTATTGCTCTACTTATAGCTGCTTGTACTGCCGAGCAAGCTACTTACATACACTCTCTCGTGCCGGGAGGAGGTATCTCTACTGCAGAGATCACGTACTTACATGAAGCAACAGGCGTGGGCATTTCAGGCGGACTGGACCTTATTGAATCGGCTACTCCTATTGTAGAAACTACCTTAGAAGCAAAAGACATCAAAGTAGACCATGTACCCAAGGGCAATTATAGTGTCATACTAAAAAACGAGTCAGGCACAAGTACATTCACAGGTATCCCTGAAAAATTCATCAATATGGATGCTGACATTCTCTTCTCTCGCAAAGTATTTGAACCTTTCTTTCCGACAGAGTGGGAACCAATGAAAGGGAGTGACTTCACAACGCTTTATATAAAAAGCAAGCGTGACAATCAGATATTTTACATGAAGATAGTAGCCACAGCAACCAATAACGAAATGGCTAAATACTCCGAAGATTACTAAGAGGCATCTAATTTCCAGACTTTATACATCTTGGGTATTGGATTAACTAAGAAACCATTAAGTATTCGCTTGATGTCATTGTTATTCTTGTATGGCGTTATGCAGTCTTTGAGGTCTTCTGAGCTTTTAGCTGAATCTGATTCTACAAAACCGAATCCTTTGTAGTCGCCCTCTTCTATTTGCACCACACCATTTTCGCCTCTGGCACGACCCGGACCAACTATATATACCGACAGCTTAGCTTCTTTGTTCTCTGTAACTGCTGTCACTCTTGCATTATATTCTGTTACGGTTTCTCGTTTGGAGCAAATAGAGCATGCATCTCCTAGATAACAACCCTCTTTTGTACGTTCCAAACTTGCATACTTTGGACACAACATATGTTGTTCTACAAGCCTATACAGATGGTCCTTAGCCATCGTCATAGAACTGAAACTTTGGATACTATTCTTAGCAAATTTTTTCAGGAATACATCTACACGCAGTACTCCGTCTTGCCCTTCGTAGTAACACACGTGATAGTCGTGGCTCTTATTCTTTTGAGCTTTATTGTATTTTGGGTAATGCTTTTTTATTTCATCACTCTCTAGCAATAAAGCAATGAGCTCATTGCCTGTTTCTACAGAACTCACGTGATGTATACTCCTAAGCAGCTCACTCTTTTTTCTGCTTTTTTCAGAAAAATGGGTAACAATACGTTTCTTTATATCCTTAGCCTTACCTACATAGAGAATCTCCATTTTCTCTCCTAATAGGTAATATACTCCAGCTGTATTGGGCAACTCTTCAAACTCTTTCTTGTCCAAATTTGGCGGCAACATGGCTTCCTTGTTCAGCTGATTGAGTGAATAGAAGACAAAATCGTCCTTATCTTCGGTAAGCAAATGATGAAACAATTCTAACGTAGCCATTGTGTCTCCCATAGCCCTATGTCTACTATGATTTTCGATACCTAATGCCGGACATATTTTGCCCAAAGAATACGATGCATGACCAGGTATAATACCTCTCGAAAGTCGTACAGTACAAAGTTTTTTCTTGTTGAACGTAATACCTAAATCTTCAAAGTGGTTTTTGATAATGCCATAATCGAAACTCACATTATGAGCTATGAAAATAGTATCTCCCAAAAAGGCTAAAAACGCTTGAGCGATATCCTCAAACTTTGGAGCGTCTTGTACCATAGGATTTGATATCCCTGTAAGCAAGGTAATTGACTTGGGTATGAACACCTCCGGATTTACAAGTGTCTCGTAACTCTCAAGGACCTGTTTACCATCTGTTTTTACCGCAGCTATCTCTGTAATGCGATTGCCGTGAGAACCCCCAGTGGTTTCTATGTCTACAACAGTATATATCAATTATAGTATACTCTCAATAATACTATCAGAAGATATTCCTTCAGCCTCTGCCTTATAATTACGCACTATTCTATGTCTAAGAACCATTTTAGCTACCGCTTGTACATCCTCAATATCTGGAGAATATTTCCCATTCATAAGAGCATTTGCCTTGGCACCAACTATGAGGTATTGAGACGCTCTTGGTCCTGCACCATAATCTACATAGTCATTTATTCGCTCTGTGGCTAGCTCTCTGCCTGCTCTGGTTCTACCTACCAATTTTACTGCGTACTCATATACATTATCTGCTACGGGCACTTTTCTTACCAAGTTTTGGAAACCAATAATTTCTTCTTGACTCACCACATTATTTACCTGCACATTCTTGTGTGAAGTTGTAGCTTTCACTATGCTTATCTCCTCTGCGGTACTCGGATAATCTAAGATCATATTGAACATAAATCTATCCAGTTGAGCTTCCGGTAACGGATATGTCCCTTCTTGTTCTATGGGGTTCTGTGTTGCTAGTACAAAAAACGGTTTGGGCAATGGATATTCTTTTCCATTGACTGTTACCGTTTTTTCTTGCATAGCCTCTAGAAGTGCGGCTTGTGTTTTTGGAGGGGTCCTATTTATCTCATCTGCAAGTACAATATTGGCAAATACAGGCCCTTTGTTAAATTTAAAACTACGAGTATCATCTAATATCTCTGAACCTACAATATCGCTTGGCATAAGGTCTGGTGTAAACTGAATACGATTAAAACTCATATCCAATGCCTCACTTATGGTTTTGATGAGCAGCGTCTTGGCTAGACCGGGCACACCTATTAGCAGAGCATGCCCATTGCTAATTATGCTGGTTATCACACCATTCACTACTTCATCTTGGCCTATGATAACCTTGCCTATCTCCGCTTTCAGTTCTTGTACTTTTATTACGAGACTATCTGCCGCTTTTTTATCGTCGTTAAAATCTATCATTGGTATTAGTTACTTAGACCTTTCCACCCTTCTAATTCTTTGCAATTTACATATTTGGCATCTATCCAAACATAGACACCCTTTTTGAACTCATCTACCCATTTTTTTACTTCATTTTCTTGTTTCTGCTCCACTGCCAGAGACTGTATTTTCTGGTAGTCATCTTTCAAGTTGGCCTTGTGAGCAGGCACAACTTTACGCAAGTAGAAAAACCTGTACCCTTCTGTACCATCTGCATCTTGAAACTTAGCTGCATCTGAGTACTCACCAGGTATCATAGACTCTGCTTTCGCAGAAACAATTGGCGGCAGAGCTGCTATAGGAACTTGTTGTGAACCTGTGCCCCCATCTACATAATAACCACAGTTGTCTTTTGTTTGAGCATCTGTACTGTACTTACTAGCTACGTGACACAATGTAAGGCTGTCAGTTTTTACTGCTACAATGAGCTTCACCATCTCTTTCTTGAGTGCAATAAAATCACTGGGCACGATGAGTGGTTTTATGAGTATGTGGCGTGCATTTACTTTCTCCCCTTTTCTATCTATCACCTGAATGATATGGTATCCGTAATCTGTTTCTATAACTTCAGAAATGGAATCGTTTTTAAGTTTGAAAGCAGCACGTTCGAAAGCACTTACCATCTGACCTCGAGCAAAATACCCAAGCTCTCCACCATTGACGGATGTCCCAGGATCATCACTATTACTTTTAGCAGCAAAATCGAAGGTATAGATACCATTCATTATCTCTTTCCGTAACTTGGTGATTTTTTCCAACGCATACTCTTTGGCATATATACTTGCTTTTGGTTTCATAGAAATCATCGCAAATTCTACCTCTTTATCAAAATTCGGCAAACTATCTTTTGGTATTTCATTGAAAAACAAGCGTACATCGGTAGGCGATGCTTTGATGCTACTTACTAGACTTTGTTGCACTTGCTGTGTTACCATTTGCTCTTCAACCTTTGGCCTCATCTGTGCTTTGTACTCATCTACAGGCTTCCCCAGATACTGCTCTAGTCTTGCCTCTCCTCCAATCTGCGAAGCATAGTATTGAATCCTTCTGTCAACTTCCGAATCTACTCTAGCAGCATCCGCATAGGTACTATCCACCTTACCTTTATGTAGATAGAGCTTTTGTATGATCAGTTGATTTAATATTTCGCATTTTAAATCTCCATCATAAAATTCCATTTCTTTTTTGGCTTGGGCATACTCTGTCTCCATTTGAGATTTTAGAATGATGTTTTCACCAATAACGGCTACTACCTCATCTAAAACACGTACGCTTTGAGCTTGCACTATGTAGCCGCAAAGCAGGAGTGCTATTGTTATCGTTTTCTTCAAAATATTTTTATCTCTTTATTGCTATACGCCTCACCTAGCATTTTTGTTTCAATGTTTTTTACCTCTTTCTGTTGACGTTTCATATTGAGGATCTGTTTTATGTTCTCCACCTCCATACTAAACGGAGATGTAGTACTTCTTATTTTAAAATCAAAAATGCGAATGAAATATTCAAACTCACCCTCTGCCAATCGAATAATCTTGTTGTTATTTAAATAATGCTCTTGATTGTATGTGTTAATGGGTATTTCTTTTAGAATATCTTCAAAAAAAACCCAGTTATCTTTATCATCATAGTAGTTGCCATTTTCTATGCTCAGTTCTTTGAGAGTCCCATAGATACTTTCATCTTTCGCCCTAAAATTGGACCATAGCATATTTATGTTAGCAGCATTACTTGGTATTTTATAAAAAATGATTTTAATAATATTTTGAGATAATTCAAACTCATCACTGTGCTCAGCATAATAAGCTTGCAACTCGTCCTCGGTGTACGAGGTGTCTGCAGCTTGCCATGCTAGCTTATTGAGCACTTCGTAGGTGAGTAGATCTATTCTGTATTGCTCTATCTGCTTACTCTTATCCCTCTCTTCTGCAGTAAGTATCTCGTCTGCTTTGTTTAGTAAAATTTGCTTGGAGAGCCATACATCTATATACTCTTTAGCCAAAAATACGCTATCTTCAATAGTCGCATCATCGGGTATTATTTTGGCAAGATCTGTATCGTAAAGTTTATTGCCATAAGCATCAGCTAACACACGCCCCTTCGGTTGTGGTGCACATGCTGCTACCACTACAAATAGAAATATGAAAGTTAATTTACTACTCAATGACTAGACTTCTACTTACTATACAAGCGTTTGATATTGTCCTCGTAAATTTCTACTGGATATGATTTTTTAAGCTTTTCTATCCAAGTAGCCTCAAGATAGTCTTGATAGTCGCTTGTTGCTTGTCCCATATTCTCTTTTAGGACTTTTGCAGACACAGGAAGTATCTCCCTTATTTCCACAAACTTGATTCTATCATTTTCCGAAGGCAAATCCGAAACACCTACTGCCCACTGAACACTCTCCAGTTGTTTATTACTTCCTTTTTCACTTGTTCTATTATCTACAGATAGAGACAACGCATCTTTTGCATTACACTTTTCAAGTATGGCCGATGTGGGCTTTCCCTTTTTCACCAACTTCTTTGCCAATTTTGCAGTCTTCGAATTGTTACAACTGTATACTGTTGCCACTGCTCGTTCATTCCACATATACTGTGCCTTATTCTTAGAATAAAAAGACTCTAGGCCTGCCGTATCCTTCACGGCTTTACTCCATACTTCTTTGTCCATAAGCTCAAAAAGCAATATACCATCTCTATACTCTTGCATGGTGTACTTGAACTCTTCGTACTTGTCTTCCAATTGCCCTTCTTCAAAGTCAAGGTTTATTTGCTTCACAAAACTCTCATAAATATCTGCTACTGCATTGGGAAGTGTCTTGTTACTTCGTGCCTGATTTGTGGCTACGTATGCATAAAAGTAATCATCTGTATACGCCCTATCTCCAATCTTGCATAACACAATTCCACTACCACCCTTCTTCTTAAATTGTCCTTTCAGTAAACTTGCATCAACCTCAGTTCTAACGGAATCTAACCCAGCTACCTCTTGATAGTTATTCTCTTTGATGATACGAGCTACGACTACATCTTTGTTCAATTCACTTCTACTGTCTCGCTCTACTTTTCTGCGTAAGAAATCTTTAGAGTCATCGTAGGACAACTTCTCTTTCATCTCAACCCTCTTTAGTATGTGCCAACTAAATTTAGTTTTCACAGGCTTGCTGTAGTCCCCATCTTTCTGCAACTCGTAGGCTGTATTCTTAAATTCTGCTGGAATATTCGACGTAGTTCTATTAAACCAGCCCAGTTCTCCCCCCTTAGAGTTGGTGTTAAAATCTTCTGAAAATTCTTCTACTGTAGTGTTCCAATCTGCACCTGCTTGTAGTTTAGCATATACCGCATCTATGCGTTCCTTCGTACTATCTATCTGAGTTGGGTTGTAATATTTTATGGCGATATGAGCTACTTTTATGTCTCCTTGCGTCTTACGCTTGTCTTTGACGTAGACTAGGTGGTAACCAAAACGCGTTCTGATAGGCAGACTAACCTCTCCTACTGTTGTAGTAAAAGCAGCTTTTTCGAACGGATAAATCATCTGAAAAACGGTAAAATACCCGAGGTCTCCTTTGTTTGTTTTGGCTGAAGGATCTTCAGAATATAGACTCGCTATAGTTTCAAAAGACTCTCCCTTTACTACTCTATTGCGAAGTCCCATGATCTTCTCATAGGCACTCAAAGAATCTGATGGTTTAGCATCTGCTGCACAGTTGACAAGCAAATGAGCTGCACTTACTTCCATCTGACTTCTATCGTATGCTTCTTTTACCAATCGTTCTGTCACGGTCTTATCTGTAAGGTAAGGCTGTGCTAGTTGCTTGCGATACCCTGCCAACTCTTGTTTGAAAGACAGTACAGTATCCATTTTCAACGCATATGCTTCCTTTACCTTCAACTTAAATTTTACGTATAAATCTACGTACTCATCTATTTCTTGTTTGGTCGGAGTACTTTTATCATTCTTATTTTTGTTAAAGACACGCATAAACTCATCGTTCATTACGACCTCATCGCCAAAAGCAAATAGTGGAAACGCCACCCCTTTTTCTTCTGTTCTGGAAACAGACAATGTACCTACCTGTGCATTCACCAAGCATCCTAGGAGCAGAAATGCTATTGTTGCTAATGTTTTTGTAACCTTTATCATCGTTATTTATTAATCTAAAATAGGACGCGAATTTAATGATTTATAGTCTTTGGACATAGCGTTGGCATAATATAATACTCGCTTACCATTATCCTTTGTAGAAAGATAAATACTTTTGACATAAAATAGCCAAAAATTGACACATTTCAAGGTATCCTATTCTGAACATTTTAATGACCAAGACTATGTAAAAACAGTAATTAGTCAATGGCAAACTGGTAGTCAATTATTTACATTATCTACTTCTGGAAGCACAGGAGAACCACAACCAATACAGCTAAATCGAAACATGCTGATTTGGTCTGCCGAAAAAACTTATGCCGCATTAGACTTGCAAAACAAGCAAGGTCAACTATCTGTTCTTTGTTGCCTACCTGTACAAAAAACAGGTGGATTTATGCAGCTTATTCGGGCGTTGCATTTCAACTGGCACATCCATTTTATTCCTGCTACTGCCAATCCTAATACCGCACTTGGCGATTACCCTTCTTCTTTTGATTTATTCTCATTCACTCCAACGCAATTACAAACTATTATAGCGAGTGATGAAGCATTGCTCTACCCACAGACTACGATACTAATTGGTGGGGCAGCCATTTCTTCAGATTTTGAAGAAGAAATTCAAAATTTCACATTGGTCTCTAAAATCGTTTTCTGGGAGACCTACGGAATGACCGAAACCGCTAGTCACATAGCCTTACGCAAAGTGGGAGTTGACTCCTATTTTAAACCGCAACCCGGCGTAGAAATTAGTACAACAGTGGACCTAAGACTTCGTATAGCGATACCTGAACTAGACTTTAGCATTACCACCAATGATATGGCAATAGTTCATACAGATGGCTTTGAGATACTTGGCAGAAGTGACGATGTGATTAATAGTGGTGGAATAAAAATACATCCATCATTGATAGAACCAAAAATAAAAGCACTACTGCACACCGAAGGAATAGAAAGGCACTTTTATCTTGGCAAGAAAAAGGATGTAAAACTTGGCGAAAAGGCTGTACTCGTTCTAGAAGGAAGTGCTTTGAAAGACATTTCGCATTTGCTTGAGATTCTGAAAAGAAAACTACCTATTTATCACAATCCTAAGGATATCCTCTTTGTAGAAAAGATAGCGTATACCGATACAGGAAAAGTTATTAGAGCAATGCTCTAAATAGATCTAAGCACTACTTATTCGGGGAATTTAGACAGCTGTAAACACCCAAACTTTGCTGCTTCTATGCATTAAGTATTTTTATTCCTTTCACCTACCTTTGCACCTGTGGGACAAGTAGGTAAACTTCAAAAATTTGCGGATGTAACGGCTTTCGAAAACTGCTACGAACGTGTAGCGGAACTCAAAGGAAAGTGGAAAACAGATGTATTCAAAAACGACAACCCGATTACGGTGGAATTAGCCTGTGGCAAGGGTGAATACACCATTGGTTTAGCTGAACGATTCCCCGAACGCAATTTCATTGGTATAGATGTGAAGGGCAATCGGATATGGAAAGGAGCTAAATATGCATTGGAAAATAATATCACGAATGTGGCTTTTCACCGACTAATGATCGGCAACATTGAAGAATATTTTGAGAAAGGAGAGATTGACGAATTTTGGATCACGTTTCCTGACCCACAGCATAGTAAAAAACGCAAGCGACTCACCAACGCTATGTTTCTAAACCGCTACCGTAACATCGCTAAAGAGGGTGCTGTAATGAACCTCAAAAGTGACTCCACACGTTTTTATGAGTTTAGTAAAGAGATAATAGCCGATCAAAAACTAACGATACTTCAAGATTCGGATGACATCTATGCTTGGGACGAAATCCCAGAGCACCTAGCTAATATTCAAACTTTTTACGAGCAAATGTGGCTCGATCAAGGAAAGAAAATTAAGTTTTTGAGATACGTTATATAACCTTTACAGATTACGTTCTACGTAGTCTATGAGTGAGTGTATCACTTTAATGTGTATTTCCTGAGCTCTATCGGCATAGTTGCTTTTGGGTGCACGTATCTCTACATCGCACAAGCCAGCCATTTTACCACCGTCTTTGCCTGTGAGCCCTATCACTTTCATCCCTTTTCCTTTAGCAGCAACCATTGCATTTATCACATTCTGGCTATTGCCGCTAGTGCTGATACCCAATAGTACGTCTCCCTTGCGGCCAACACCCTCTACATAACGTGAAAAAACATACTCATATCCATAATCATTTCCAACACACGCCATGTGGCTTGCATCTGCAATAGCTATAGCTCCTATAGCTGGACGATTGTCCCTATATCTTCCGGTGAGTTCTTCTGCAAAGTGCATGGCATCGCACAAACTTCCGCCGTTTCCACAGCTTAATACCTTGCCGTCCTTCTGAAAACTATCTACCAGTAACTTACCGGCAGCTTCTATATTTTCGAAGTTACTATCATCAGCCAAAAAAGCCGCCAGCACACTTTGTGCTTCTATAAAATGTTGTTTTATGCTCATTTATTTCGCCGCAAGTATAGGCTCCATTCTTGATTTGTACTCTTCTAGTCCTGCTTTTAAGAACGCAACGTAAGCCTCTTTGTCCTTATCATATGTACGTGTAGGTTGCAGCAGATTTCCTTCATTGTCTAACAAAGCATATTGAGGTTGAGCATTAGCATTGAAATAACATTCTTGAATCCAACTATTTTTCTTTGCCAAATTGGTAACCTTTCTAGTACTATTTTTTTTATAAAATTGCTCATTATCAGCCAATTCTATTGTCTTATCATCTACATAGAGTGAGATTATTATATAGTCTTCATTCATCATTGTACGTACTCTCTCGTCAGACCAGACCACAGCTTCCATTTCTCTGCAGTTTACACATCCATGACCAGTAAAGTCAAGAAATACTGGACGACCAGTCTGCCTTGCTACCTCCATGCCTTGTTCATAATCGTAGTATCCTCTCAACCCATGTGGCAAGTGGAGTTTTTCTTCATATTTTGGTTTCACCCCAGCAAAATAATCAGACGAGTGACCGTCCTTACCGCCATCCATCAAATTGAAATCATGCGTACTCATTGGCGGCATATAGCCAGCAAGAGCTCTTAGCGGAGCTCCAAAAAGACCTGGGACAAGATAGGATACAAACGCAAACGTAAAGATGGCAAGGAACAACCTTGGTACACCTAGATAAGGCATATCACTGTCGTGTGAGAATTTCAACTTACCCAATAGGTACAACCCCATTAAGAAGAAAATCACAATCCAAAGTCCAATATAAATTTCTCTATCTAATATACCCCAATGGTAGGTTTGATCTGCCACACTTAAGAATTTCAATCCAAACGCAAGCTCAAGAAATCCAAGTACTACCTTCACAGAATTTAACCATCCACCGGATTTTGGCAAACCATTTAACCAGCTCGGAAATATTGCAAACAATGCAAACGGTATGGCAAAGGCTAATGAAAACCCTAACATTCCAACCATAGGTTTCACAAATGCACCTCCTGCAGACTCTACCAAGATGCTTCCAACTATAGGGCCTGTACACGAGAAAGAAACCAAAACGATAGTAAAAGCCATAAAGAATATGCCCGTTAGCCCACCTTTATCTGCTTGTGCATCTGCTTTATTGACTATCCAACTTGGAAGAACAATCTCAAACGCCCCGAGAAAAGAAGCTGCAAAAACTACAAATATGAGGAAGAATAAAATATTAGGAAGCCAGTGTGTCGCCAAAAGATTAGCAAAAGCGGGTCCTAATAATACAGCCACAAGAGTACCTATTAATACATATATACCAACAATACTAAGCCCGTATATAATACCGTTCCTTCTTGCTTTAGCCTTACTTCCATCTTTCATAAAGAACGATACCGTCATAGGTATCATAGGAAACACACAAGGAGTAAGTAACGCTACTAACCCTGAGATAAAAGCGACAATAAAAAGCCCCAAAAAGCTCTGCTTTTCTTCACCTTCTTGCCCCCCAAATGTCTTAAGCCCGCAACCTGTCGTATCGCTTTCTGATAGTGCTTTATAAGAAGAATAGTTGACAGCATCTGCTGACACTAAACCTGCATATTTCGTAAACCCTGTTGTATTTCCTGTGCTTGGTGTACCAACTGTTGCAGGAGCAATAATAGCTACACCCTCATCTTGCGTTGCTGCTTCTTCACCTATGCCATCCTTCTGATTTACAGCAGTTTCTTTGTCAGGGTTTTCTATATTCGACTCTTCTTTTTTATTTAACTCTTCTTTGACAGGCACTGCTGTTGCAGCTCCAACCACTTCCAGTCCTTTCACTTCATACTCATATTCAAACAAAACGCAACTACCGTCAGCTGTACACATTTGGTATTCTAAAAGGCCCATAATCTTGGGATTGGCCAAGAGTACCTTTATCTTTTGCCTAAATTCTGCTTTCTCCTCAAAATCAGCTACTTCACACTCAAATATATCATCTTCGTAGTGATGAGAACCGATAGGAGTTGCCCCTCCTACAAGCTCATAGCTTGCATTTTTTTCGTATGTGAATACTGATTTTCTTGGCGGGCAATCACCATAATCATTGGAGTATATATGATATCCTTTAGGAACAACTGTTTTAAATGTAACCTCTATAAGGTCACCTACTTTAATCTCTTTCTTATTTATCGTATGACCCCAATCGGCAGGTGGTGTCTTTTGCCCAAATACTATTGATGTCAACAGCATCGCTAATCCTAAAACCAGGAATTTTTTCATAAATTTTGATTAATTACTTCAAATAAAACGCTTTGTAAGACAAAACATTACTTTAGATGTAGATAAGTGCATAAAAGTTGCCCAAGACTGCTCTTCTTTACACCTACTTTTGACCGAATATATAAAACAATTTGATGAAATCAATTTTCACGATATTATTGGCACTAACATCTATAATGGTCTTTGCTCAAAAGCAAACGCCACAAGCATACATAGCCAAATACAAAGACGTAGCAGTTATAGAGATGCACCGCAGTGGTGTGCCCGCAAGCATAACACTATCTCAAGGCGTACTCGAAAGCAACAGTGGAAATAGTAGACTAGCTAAGTTTGCTAATAACCATTTTGGTATAAAGTGTAAAGGTAGCTGGACAGGAAACGTTATATACGCAGATGATGATGCTGCAGACGAGTGCTTTCGTGCTTACGAAAGTGTGCTTGAATCGTATAAAGACCACTCCGACTTTTTGAGAAAGAACTGGAGATATCACCCGCTATTTGAACTAGATCCAAAAGACTACAAAGGATGGTGCCATGGCTTACGTAAGGCAGGGTACGCTACCAATCCACAATATGGCAATATTTTAATACGCCTGATAGACCGCTACGAACTCCACCAGTACGACCTAGAAAAGCTGCCCGGTACAGGTTTACCTGCTCTTGTGGTCGGAGAAACAGTAAACGGAGTACTCGTAAAAACAGCAGAAACCGGTGAGACTGTAGGTACGATAGCTAAAGACAATAATGTAAAAGACCGTCACATCCGAAAGTGGAATGATATGCCAGCAGGTGCAGAAATAAAAACAGGAGAAACGGTATACTTAAAACCCAAACGTAGAAGAGGTGCCAAAGAAAAACACACCGTAACCAAGGGAGAAGATATGCGGGTAATATCTCAACAATACGGCATAAAGCTGAAGCAACTCTACAAAAAAAATAGAATGGAGATTGGCTCTGAGCCCAAAGCAGGAGAAGTACTTTATATGCAAAAGAAACGCTCCAAAGAGGATAGTGTGGCTGTTGCCCAAGCTAGTCCACAATGGAAAGAAGATGAGCAAGAACCATTTGTCAATCCACATAGTGCACAAAAAGAGGTGATAAACAACATCGATTTCAGCAGTCCTGGAGCGTTGAATAAAAAGGAAGTAGTAGCACCCGATTTTTATTATGTAAAAAAAGGGGATAACATATACCGAATAGCTGAGCAATACCGCATAATGGAAGAGGATATACTCATGTGGAACAAAGACCTAAATCCGAGTACAATGAGCATCGGTCAAAAAATATACCTTAACAGAAAGGCAGCGGAAGCAGCCAGTACTTTAGTGACAATGCAGGAACAGACCATAACACAACAGCCTATTACCGATCAAGAAGTAGAAAAAATAAAAGAAGAGATAACGGTAAATGGCACTGTAACACACGTTGTGGTCAAAGGAGACACACTCTACAATATTTGTAAACGCTATAACATAACTGTAGCGGATATAAAAGCGTGGAACCAGCTGGAAGAAGCAACTATTAATCTTGGTCAAAGACTACTCGTATCTGAATAATGAGCCACTATCAAATACTTGGGATACTGCTTGCATACTTTGGTGTACTCATCTTAATATCCTGGCTATCAGGGAAAAATAGCGATGCTACTTCCTTCTATACTGGAAACAAAAAATCACCTTGGTTTCTAGTGGCATTTGGTATGATTGGTGCTTCACTCTCAGGGGTGACATTTCTAAGTGTACCAGGCTGGGTAGCCAATACCCACTTTGGATACATGCAGACGGTATTCGGATACATGGTTGGCTACCTTATTATTGCTCAAGTACTTATTCCATTGTATTACAAACAAAATCTAACTTCCATATACACCTACTTGCAGACTAGATTTGGCTTGGTCTCTTACAAAACAGGAGCAGCTTACTTTTTGCTGAGCAGAATAATAGGAGCTTCTTTTCGGTTATTTCTTGTAGCGGGAGTGCTGCATACCGTAGTATTTGAACCGTTCCATATTCCGTATTGGGGAGCAGTGGCAATTACCATACTACTCATATTTACCTACACCGCAAAAAACGGTATCAAAACAGTCGTATACACGGATGCACTACAAACCTTCTTTTTGGTCGCTGCGGTTATACTTACTATAGTATTCATTGTACAAGAACTGGATTGGTCTATGGCTGAGACAGTCAGCAATCTTATGGCCGACCCCAATACACAGATTTTCCATTTTGAAGGTAATGGAGCTAATGTATTCTGGAAACAGTTTCTGGGCGGAGCTTTTATAGCTCTAGCCATGACGGGACTGGACCAAGATATGATGCAGAAGAATCTGAGTATCAAAAACGTACGTGGAGCACAAAAAAACATCTACATACAGATGGTAATGTTCATTGTGGTCAATATCATATTCCTTAGTCTGGGAGCACTGCTATACCAATATGTAGACATTCAAGAAATCACAGGAATACAAAAAAGCGACCGATTGTTCACAGTAATAGCCATGCAACACGCTACACCTGTGGTGGGCATCTTCTTTATTGTAGGTTTGGTAGCGGCAGCCTATAGTAGTGCAGATAGTGCTCTTACGGCACTTACTACCAGTTTTTGTGTAGACTTCTTAGGGTTTGAACGCACCAAGCCAACGAACATTACAACGCGGAGATTTGTACACGTAGGATTTGCCGTTATTCTCTTTTTTACTATCTTGCTATTCAATAACTTAAATAACGGTGCTGTAATCAAAGAGCTATTTAGAGCTGCAGGGTTTACCTACGGACCACTCTTGGGCCTTTTCTCTTTTGGAATATTAACCAAAAAACATGTGCAAGATAAAGGTGTTTTAGCTATCACCTTGTTGTCAATAGGACTCACGGCACTCTACTTTTATGGTATGCCAAATATAATAGAAGGTTTTGAACCAGGATTTGAACTCATTATAATAAATGGAAGCATTACCTTCGTTCTGCTCTGGATAAATAGTCTATTTACAACTCAAAAAACAACCATATAACATGACAGAAAAATCAAACAATAGAATCAAACAGGCCTTCGAAAACAAAGATTGGCCAGAGATAAAAAGCTCAAATAGCTGGAATATTTTCAAAGTAATGTCTGAATTTGTAGAGGGTTACGACACCTTAGCTCAAATAGGACCCTGTGTTTCGGTATTTGGATCAGCGAGGACTAAACCAGGCACCCCCTACTACGAAATGGCTGTAGAAGTTGGCCAAAAGCTAGCTGCTGCAGGTTTAGGAGTGATTACTGGAGGAGGCCCAGGAATAATGGAAGCGGGAAACAAAGGTGCTAGCCAAGAAAAAGGTGCATCGGTGGGTCTTAACATTGACCTCCCTTTTGAACAAAGCTCTAATCCATATATAGACCCTGATAAGAACATAGACTTTAAATTTTTCTTTGTACGAAAAGTAATGTTTATGAAGTATGCTCAGGGATTCATTGTCCTTCCTGGCGGTTTCGGGACCCTAGATGAGCTTTTTGAAGCACTTACACTCGTACAAACGCAGAAAACGGCTAAGTTCCCCATTATACTTGTGGGCGAAAAATTCTGGGGCGGAATGATAGACTGGATTAAAAATGCAATGCTTTCGGAAGGTAACATTAGTCCAGACGATTTACACCTTTTCAAACTGGTAGATACGGCTGACGAAGCGGTTAATGAAATATTTGACTTCTACAGTAAGTACAGTATGAGCTTAAATTTCTAATTTCGCACGTAAATGAAGAAAATATTTTTTATACTAACCATGGCTGTAATGTTTGCAGCCTGTAACGAAGATTCAACTACACCAGGCACCAAAACAGGCACATCAAACAGTGCTTCTATGGTAGGCAACTGGAATTTTACAAAACTTGTTCAGGCTAATGGACGAATTCTAATAGCAGGACAGGAGGTATCTACGTTCACTTCAGAGAGTAGCGATGAGAACGGGAATATCCAATTTACAGAAGAAGGTCAGTTCGGTTCCAATTTTGGCTACAAAAGTTCCATATCTACGCTTACTGCCGGAATACCTAGTTCTAGTGAGGAACAAGTTCCTCCTACGGCTCTGGGAGGCACTTATGTGCACAATACCTCGACTGGTACGTTTACGATAACTGCCATTAGCGGAGAGGTTACTACAGCAACTATAAATGAGCTCACAAGTTCAAGGCTGGTGTACACTGCCAAGCTAAATCGCTCTGTGACCAATCTAGGTATCACCACTACAACAACATCAGATGTAACCACTACTTTTACCAAATAAACTTAGATCACAAATTTATCTAAAGTACATAGCCGACGAATCTGTGCTTTATATTGTTTAATCTGATTCTGGTTCATCAAAAAACCTGATTATTTATTTTGAGTCATCATAAGTACCATAACATATAGCGTCAAAAGACACATCACTCTTTCCTACTGATTGCAATGAAAAGTATCACCAGAAAAGGTAAATGTAAAAAGCTAAGCGTTGTCGCTTCCACTTTATCAAAATTATAGTCCAAGTCTTCGGTAGTTTTCAAATATGAAGACAACTTTGCATCACTAAAATCAGCCAATGACCAATCTACAAGATACCATCACTGCCCCAGCTACACCGGCAGGCGTTTCAGCATTAGCCGTAGTTCGTGTTTCTGGTAAAGATTCCATATCTATCGTAAATAAGTGCTTTAGTAAAAACATAGCAACGGCAGATGGCTACACTATACACTATGGCCACATCCTAGACGGTGATACTCGCGTAGATGAGGTTCTTGCAAGCGTTTTCCGTAATCCGCATTCCTACACAGGAGAAGATTCTGTTGAGATATCAGGCCACGGTTCACCCTATATTACCCGCCGTATTATAGAAACCTTGTTAAAAAATGGTGCTCGCATGGCCGAGCCGGGAGAATTCACTATGCGTGCCTTTCTCAATCAGAAACTGGACCTAGCACAGGCAGAAGCGGTAGCAGATATGATAAGTAGCAATAGTGAAGCCAGTCTTCAAATGGCTCTTAATCAAATGCGTGGCGGTTTCAGTAAGGACATCGCAGTACTGCGTCAGGAGTTAATAGACTTTGCAGCACTTATAGAATTAGAAAACGATTTCGGGGAAGAGGATGTAGAGTTCGCAGACAGAGAAGGACTAAAAAGGCTGATCGCTAAGCTGCTCACACAAATAGAAAAGTTACGTAGTTCTTTTGCTTCTGGCAATGTCTTAAAAAACGGCATAAGTACTGTCATAGCAGGTAAGCCAAATGCAGGAAAAAGTACGCTGCTCAATGCTCTACTAAATGAAGATCGAGCGATAGTCTCTGACATTGCAGGAACTACCAGAGATACTATTGAAGAAGTTTTTACGCTCAACGGCATACAGTTTAGGCTAATAGACACTGCAGGCCTGCGAGAGAGTGCAGACACTATAGAGCAGATAGGCGTAGGCAAAACCAAAGAGAGTATGCGTAAGGCAGAATTGCTCGTTTATCTATTTGATATAAGGAGCACTTCTCCTACTGATTTAGCTACTGAGCTAAAGTTACTCCCTACTATGGAGCAAACTATACTCGTAGCCAATAAAGCAGAAGAAACAAACCACTCACCAGAAGACTGGCCAGAGAATACCGTCTTCATTTCGGCTAAGACAAAGGACATAGAATCGCTTATACAGGAACTAGAACGCGTAGCGAGCCACTACGAACTAGGAAACGAAACTGTGGTAAATAACGCCCGTCATGCAGATGCATTAGGTAAAAGCTCTGAAGCATTGCAAAAAGTACTCAGTGGGCTAGACACAGGCCTGACTAGCGATATGGTAGCTCTCGATATACGCAACGCTCTCTACCAACTCGGGCTCATCACTGGAGAAGTGACGAACGATGAAGTACTGGATAGCATTTTCACGCGATTCTGTATTGGGAAGTAACCGTCAGATTACATCTTTGATTGTCGAAAAACTGCTTCTACAGCCAGAGAGGGTAAAGAGTTACCCTAAGCAGGATTCATGCAGTATTAAATCCCTACAAAACCCATACATTTGTCCAAAATTAAACTAACTACAATTGTCCAAAATTAAACTAACTACAATGAAAATTAAGAACCTATTCCTACTACTTGCAGTATGCATGAGTAGTATCGTTAATGCCCAATCTTCCAAAGAGAAAATAACATTCTCTTATCAGCAACTTCCTCTTTTCCCAATGTCTACAGATAAGACATATGATGTAGAAGTAATTTTACCTTATGAAGATGAAGTAATTGCTCAAAAAGAAGCAATAGCTTCAGAAAACAAACAATTAAAAGAAGATGCTAAACAAGAGAAAAAAGATTATGACAATAAAAAAGTAGGGGCCAAATTGGTAGGGAAAGTTCTCTTAGGTGAGTCTAAGCCAACTGGTCGTGCTCAGCTTGCTGAAGCTCCTTTTTTTCAAACAATATGGAGCCGCGACGAAATAAAGTCTAAAATAACCGTACCCGGATTAGAACAAAAGGTTGGAGCTGCTGCTCTGATAACAGTTTTCATCAATAGATTTGATTACACCTACAATGCTCAGTATATTCCAGAAAAAGGGTATTACTACAGAGTGAACGGTGTAGGTACAGTTACTATGGAAGCCAAAGACGAAAGTGGTGCAGTAGTGAGCAATAAGACCTTCTCTGCATCTCAAACGGGGAAAGGGAATGACTTCCAATCTAAATATTTCAGATCTGAATACGCACGCGATAAAGATTGGAAACTAAACAAAGAAGCTAAATTGAGATCTATTGAATCAAAAAAGCTTAGAACCAGTATGAGCCAAATGGCTGCTTACTTAAAATCTAACATGGGTTACAACTCTATAGCCTACAAAGGAGTGGTATTCACATTCAGAGCCAAGAAACACGATTACACTGCTCTCAACTCAGCATTTCCTACTGCAGTAGAAGTTTATAATATGCTTAACACCTATCCACTAGACCAGGATACCAAGGCTAGAATAACCGAAATGAATGAAATCTGGAAAGCAGAAACTGGTAACATTGACGCTGGAAGTAGAAAAGCAAGGATAAACGCAGAGGTTGGTGAAGGCTTATACCTCAACCTAGCATTTGCTTGCATCTGGTTAGAAGACTACAGCAAGGCAAACTTGTACTTAGCTAAGTACAAGGTACTAGACCCAAAAGGAAAAGACAAAGTATATAAAAGCGTTCAAAAACTGCTAAATGATCAGAAAGCTAGATTTGCTGCAAACCATTAATTCTTAAAACAATACGCCTAAATAGGAAGGCAACTTCCTGCATTGCATAAAGCACAATTGATTTAAATCAATTGTGCTTTTTTGTATCAAAGACTATCCTTTCACAAACTCCCGAAAATCTGAGCCTGCTGGATTTTCAAATAATTGCAAATCAAAATAAGGGACCACAGATAGTATATGGTCAAAAATATCGGCCATCACAGTTTCATACACTTTCCATTCTTTACTTTTACTAAAAGCGTATACCTCAAGCGGCAGACCTACTTCTGATGAGGGTAATTGCCTGACCATGATCATCATCTCGGCGTTGATGTTAGGATTAGCCTTCAGATACTTTTCTATGTACACCTTAAACACCCCAATATTGGTCATATTACGCCCATTCACTAAGGTAGAGGTATCTACATTATTATTGGTATTGTATGCTACTATTTCTTCTTTCCGCTCCGTGATATAGTCAGATATCAATGCTATTTTTTGAAATCTATCGAGCATGGACTCATCACAAAAGTCTACCGTATTCAATTTAATGTAAATTCCTCGTTTTATACGTCGTCCTTGGGACAGTTGCATGCCACGCCAATTGGTAAACGAATCTGAGATAAAAGCATAGGTTGGAATAGTCGTTATGGTGAGATCAAAGTTTTGTACTTTAATCGTCGTAAGATTTATCTCCAACACATCTCCATCTGCACCATAATTAGGCACAGTGACCCAGTCTCCCACTTGCACCATATTATTGGCGGATAATTGTATACTCGCTACAAAACCTAGGATACTGTCTTTGAAAACCAACAGAATAACTGCTGCTATTGCACCCAAACCACTTAGCAAGAAAATAGGACTTCTACTGATTAACGTAGAAATAATCAAAATAGCACCAACGCTATAGGTCAAAATCTTAGCAAGCTGTGTAAGACTGCCTATTGGCTTATCCTTGTACTTATCTTTTTGCGATAATATTTCGTTGATAGAAGTAAAAAACGAAGTGATAATCCATACAGAAACAAGCACTACTATAATATCTGTAGCAGCTACTATATAAGGAAGCACGCCACTAGAAGCACTGAATAGCATGGGTAAAACATGGTATAAAACCAACGCTGGAATTAGCGTTGCCAAAGATTGAAGGATTCGTTTATTAAAAATAATATCATCCCATAGAGTGGTCGTCTTTGCAGTAAGCTTTGGAATAACAGCATTGAGCGTCTTTTTGGATAGCCACCATACGGCTAATACGCCTAACAGGGTTATTCCGATTAAAATTGCAGTAGAGGCGACATCGTTAGTGCCCAGATTGGCTCCTAGCCAGTTCTTTAAATCAATATCCATGTTGCGGTTTATTTCATTTTTGATAGGCCAAAGGTAGACCTTTAGTTAAGGTTAAAAGCCTATCCTGCGAATTCAGCATTTATTACGGCTATATTGCCTGCCATATGTCATTCACCACCACAATATCAAAATACAGAGTTCCCCTCAAAGAAAACAAATGGCTCATGCTATTCATCGCTGTTTTTGGAGTCATATGGATAGATTCATTCATCGGCAATACCGATACGGCTAATTGGGTTTTGGAAAACGTACTGACTTTTGCTTTCATACTTATCTTGATAGTAACATACCGCAAGTATCAGTTTAGTACACTTACCTACTTGCTCGTATGCATCTACCTCTGCCTGCACGTATACGGCTCTAAATATACCTATGCAGAGAATCCATTCGGCTTTTGGCTACAAGACTACTTGGACTTAGGACGTAATCACTACGATAGAATCGTACATTTTAGTTTCGGTTTCCTATTGGCATACCCTATGCGAGAAATGTTCCTCAAGGCATTTAATTTTAAGAAATGGGTAGCATGGTTACTTCCTGTAGAAATCACGTTATCTATTAGTGCTTTCTACGAGCTGATAGAATGGGCTGTAGCAGATATATTTTTCAAAGCACAAGGCGATGCATACCTCGGTACGCAAGGAGATATTTGGGATGCACAAAAGGACATATCCCTCGCATTTGTAGGAGCTATACTTGCTACCACAATAGTATCTGCCATAAAGAAGGTGTTTAATATTTATGAGAAGGAGAATTAATCATTGTTCTTATGCTCAACCGAAACAACAGCTTCCTCCAGATCATCAATCTCGCTAGCTACAGGTTTGGAGCCTTGTCGTTTGCCCATATAATAAGACAAGACCATAAGGCAAATAATGACTAAAATCCCCCAACCGGGGATGCCAAAGTCTAGTGTAACGCTCGGTGTACCGAGTATTACCATGTCACTAATACGTAGCTCATTTATTTTACGAAAGTAACTATTTAGAAGCTAAATAGAGAAAGAATACAGTGATAAGAGAGGCCATGTGTGTTAAAACACTCCTCTGCCCAGAAGAGTCGCACCCCATACTATCAGTGATGAGATTGAAATACCAATAGCATTAGCAACAAATGCTTTATTGGTATCCATCTTAAAAATGTATGCGGCAATTGTTCCGGCGTAAACACCTGTACCCGGTAACGGTATCATCACAAATAAGGTAAGACCCACATATCCGTATTTTTCCAGTTGCTCTTTCGAACCCTTTTTAGCTCTCTGAGCTACCCATATTGCACTTTTCTTGTACCAGTTTGCCCATCGCATGAGCCAACCATTCAGTGATTTTAAGAAAAACAACATCATGGGGAACACCAAAATATTGGCAAAAATGGCCAAAACTAAAACCAGAACGGGGTTTAAACCTTTGAGTAAACCGTAGGGTATACCAAACTTGGCTTCTCCGAAGGGGGAAAGACTCCAGAGCATAGTGAAGATATATTGTCTTAACAAGGGTGCAAATTTACCCCTAAACATCTGATAATTTAGCTCATTTTGAGGTCAAATCAGATTTATTTTCTTCCTCCAAAACCAATTGTCAATAAAGCATAAAAGCCCGCTAATTATCGCGGGCTTCTTTCTATACCATCTCCAGATGTTCTATTAAACTTTCCGTTACCTTATCTAAAATGAGATGGTAAAAAGGCTCTGGATTGTTGTTCACTTGCACATTTTCTAAAGCTGCATAGTATTCCATTCTCGAGTTGTAGTCTCCTTTAAGGCTCGTAACGGTATATCCATTTTTCAACAAAATAAAATTCATAATCAAACGAGAAGTACGACCATTACCATCTAGAAATGGGTGTATACTCACCAAACGCTCGTGCATCTCTGCAGCCAGTATCACCGGATGCATCACCCGTTTTTGCTGCTGGTAGTGTAAGAAGTAATCCTCCATAAGCTTCTCTAGCATATAAGGTTGTGGCGGCTTATGCTCACTGCCGCCTATCATCACGGGTACAGAGCGATACGCCCCAGCATTGCCACTATTTATAGATTTTAGGATAAGACCATGTATATCCAGCAAATTACGTCTCGTAATGTCTTCGTTACCATGTACCATTTCCTTGAGCCAAGCTATGGCCTCCGTATGATTTACTGCTTCTAGGTGCTCTACCATACTCTTGCCACCTATAGTGAGCCCTTCTGCTACTACCAGATGAGTCTCCTGAAAAGTAAGTGTATTGCCCTCTATCCTATTGCTATCGTAGGTATAGCGAGTACTAAAGTACTCCTCCATCTTATGCAGCTGAATACCGCTTAGCGGTTTAGAGGCCTTCCATCTTGCCTGCAACTCATCTATCACGTTAAGTTTTTGCTTTGCTTCTAAGCTCAACTTAGGCACTACCAGTGATTTTTTTGAAACCAAGTACTCAACCCTATCTTCTGCCGCCATGAGTATCTGCTGCGGTTTTGTCTCATACTCGAGCATACCTGCTATTTTATCTACCAAGAATTTCGCTCTGAGCTCAGATACATCTATACCCATAGCTACAGCCAATGCCACTATGTGCTTTTCGCTTGGCATACGCTTCCCTTTCTCGTACTTAGATACGAGTGCCTGGTCCACACCAGACAGCTGTGCCAAACTGCTCAGGGTATACCCATTTGCTGCTCTCCATTCTGATATATATATTCCAAAAACCATTGCTTTGACAAAAAATGTCAAGACAAAAATAGTCATACTTTTCATCTTAAAAAATTATTCCCCACCTTTGACCCTACCTTGACACCAAATCCAGAAATACTGAAGCAAATAGTTACTGTAAAAATGCCGTTTGGAAAGTTTTCTGGCTGGCGACTGTGCGATCTACCCATAGAATACCTCGAGTGGTTTAAACGAAAAGGAGGCTTCCCAAAAGGAACATTGAGTGTACAACTGGACACGGTGTACGAAATAAAACTCAATGGATTGGAAGAAATTATTGGTGAACTAAAGAAACGATATGGCAGAAAGTTTTAAAACATACTTATTCCGTAAAGAAGGAAATGTATGGGATGTAGCCATCTATATACCTAAGGAAAAAGCTCATGAATTTCTAGCATATAAAGACAAACGAGTGCTCTGCACAGTGAATGGGGAAAACACATTTCACTGTGCCCTTATGCCACAAGGCAGCGGTGATTTTTTCATAAACACCAATAAAGAGCTTCGCAAAAAAGCTAAACTAGCACTTGGTGATGAAGTAGATATCCAACTAGAAAAAGATACTTCTAAGTACGGAATGCTGCTACCTAAAGAACTAGAGACCGCCTGGGAACTAGACGAAGAAGGTCACGCCATATTTCATACCCTTACAATGGGAAAGCAGAGAAGCTTAGTCTACCAAATAGGCAAACCAAAATCATCTGACACTAGAATAAAAAAAGCATTAACCCTGTTAGCGTACCTCAAATCAGTCAACGGGAATCTTGACTACAAAGAACTAAACGAAGCATACAAACTAGCCAATAAGAAATGAACAACAAGGAACACTGGCAACATATCTACTCCACTAAGCTACCCAAGGAGGTAAGCTGGACTGAGGAAAAGCCCGTTACATCGCTAGAGTTAATAGCCAAGTTTGACTTACCCAAATTTGCTAAAATTATAGATATAGGCGGAGGAGACAGCCTATTAGTAGACTTTTTATTACACGAAGGATATACCAATATCACAGTACTAGACATATCTGCAGCAGCAATAGACAGAGCCAAAATGAGACTGGGCAAGAATGCCCATCGCGTAAAATGGATAGTAAGTGACATTAAAGACTTCACCCCTACAGAATCTTACGACCTGTGGCACGATAGAGCAGCATTTCACTTTCTTACCGAACAAGCAGACATGGATACGTACAGTACACTTGTACGCACTCACACTAAGAATATTGTCCTTGGAACATTCTCCATCAATGGACCACTGAAATGCAGCGGACTAGAAATAACGCAGTATAGTGAGGCCAAATTTCAAAGCATATTTGGTGAACATTTCAAAATTATAGAATGTTTTACCTTGGACCATACCACTCCTTTTCACACCACGCAGAATTTCATTTTTGTTCGAATGAGCAAAAATAAAATTACCTAAATTTTACTTATTTAGAATGTAGAACCTCCTATTCTAGGGTATTATGCATCTGTTTTACTCTAAAATTCTTCTCGTGTTCTAAATAAACGCTCACGCCAATATTTTATATTTCACTATTTTTAATTAATCCAAATAAAAATAGCTTTGCAGCACAATATAAAAATAATGAAACATATTTACACACTTATATGCCTTATTATCGGCACATTAGCCTTCGGACAAGGCGAAATGGACAGCTTCAGCAATTACCACCAAAACGCAGCAAGAACACTTCTAGAAAGCAAGCAAGGTGGACTAGTAATGGGTGCATACGGAGAGATTCACTACGAGCAACCATTTGGCAATAACACAAAATACAACGGTGACTTAGATGCAGAGCGAATGGTATTGCTCTTCGGATATAAGTTTGACAAGAAGACCTCATTTATCACAGAAATAGAAATAGAACACATCAAAGAAGTATTTCTAGAGCAGGCTTACCTAAACTATCAAGCTAAATCTTGGCTAAATGTACAAGCTGGCCTACTACTAATCCCTATGGGACTAATGAATGAATACCACGAACCAACCATATTCAATGGTGTAAATAGACCTACCATAGCCAAAGCTCTCTACCCAAGTACATGGAGAGAAATAGGTGCAGGTATAGCAGGAAATTTACCTAATGCAGCACTCCGCTACCAACTCTACGCTGTGAACGGACCTATGGGTTATAACAACGGAGCACAACTTGATGGGAGTAAGCCACTAAGAGGAGCTCGCCAAAAAGGTGCACAAGTTACTATGACCGCACCAGACCTAAGTGCCAAGATTAATTACTACGGAATAAAAGGCCTTGACATCGGTCTGGCCGGTTATGTTGGAACTACAGAGTCTAATCTCTTTGACGGAATAAATAGAGATAGCCTAAGTCAAATGGCTACAGCTGACAGCTCGGTCATAGGAATACAGATGGTAGGACTAGATGTAAGATACCAAGCTAAAAAATTCCAAGCAAAAGGAGAGCTATTCTTCTCTAACTTTAGCAACACAAAACAGTACAATGCATTCACTAGCAAAGACCTAGGTTCCAGTATGTTTGGCTACTACGCAGAGATAGGGTATGACATCTCAGACTTGCTTCACATCAAAAAACGTCTTATACCATTCGTTCGCTATTCTGAATACAATACACACAACACGGTAAATTCAGACATTGTCACTAATGCTTCTTATGACCGAACAGTATTAACTGCTGGAATATCCTTCTTCCTGAATCAATCGTTCGTAGTGAAGGCAGATTACCAAAACTTCAACGATGCAAACAATAATGAACTACATCAGTTCAATACAGGAATCGGGTTCTGGTTCAGATAAAAAGACGTGAGCAAAAGACTCTTCAGCATATTAATCATACTTTGCGTAGCCGCCACAGCGGTGGCTACGTATAGTTGCCTGCCTCATTATATCACCAAGAAAATGAATAGGCACCTTACTAAAATTTTTGGTAAGGAAGTAAAATACATAGAGATAAGCATGACAGACTCACTCGCCATAGATCACCACATATTTAAGGTGATTACTGGAGATACTCTAAGCGGATATTCCATAGTAACAAGGGCTTTGGGCTGTAAAATAGGCGGTTGTGACAAGCCCAACAAAGACACTATTTCCTTTGAACAATTCTTTTTTCTCACTGCTTTTGACAAGCAGAAAAACATCAAAAAAGTACGTGTACTCGAATACACCTCAGACCACGGCTACCAGATAGCAAACAAGGGCTGGCTCAAGCAATTTGAAAAAGCTCAAATATTTACGGTAGGTAAAAATATAGACGGCATATCTGGAGCTACCATCTCTGTAAAAAGCATCACCAAAGGAGTTAATGAGCAAATAGATATTTTAGAATCTCTATTCTAAAATATCCCTAAATTTGTCCAATGACCAACACTCCTCACAACATAAAATGTTACGACCACCTACAGGAGCAATTCCAGAACATATTTGATGACGAACTCATCACCGAAATCTGCCAAAATGGACAACTCAAAGCGTATGCCGCCGAGAAAGTTATCGTCGACATAGGTGATGAAATGAAGCATTTTCCCTTAATTTTAAAAGGATCACTCAAAATCCTGACCGAAGATGATGAAGGAAAAGAACTATTGCTCTACTACCTAGAAGTGGGCGACACCTGTGCGATAACTCTCACACTAGACACGCACGGCAAAAAAAGTAAAATACGGGCAATAGCAGAGGAGTATGTAGAGATTTTATTTCTACCAGTAGACAGAGTAGATGAGTGGATGGTAAAGTACAAAAAATGGCGTCACTTTATCATGGAAACATACAACTACCGCCTAAATGAAATGCTGGAGGCCGTGGACACACTGGCATTTCAGAATATGGAAGAACGTCTTCTGAAATACCTTAGAGACAAATCTATGGTAACCGGTGACAATGAGATACATAATACACACGCACAGATAGCCAATAACCTAAACTCTAGCAGGGTAGTAATAAGCCGTATTCTGGCCAAGCTAGAAATTAACGGACGTATAAAATACAGCCGAAACAAGATCGAACTACTCAAATTTTGAGGGAAGACAGAGATGTAACTTACATTACAAATTTGTCTTCATAGTGGACCTATTTTTGCACAGTATTAAAAAAGCAGTAGGCTTCAGATACCACACAGAACATTAAATACTTTTGCAACAAATGAATATAGAACAGATATACACCGGATGCTTGGCACAAGGAGCCTATTACGTAGAGAGCAATGGGGAGGTAGCAATCATAGATCCACTAAGAGAAACCGAACACTATATAGCCAGAGCAAAGCATGACGGAGCAGAAATTAAGTATATTTTTGAGACACACTTTCATGCAGATTTCGTGAGTGGGCACATTACGCTGGCAGCCAGAAGTGGGGCTACTATAGTATACGGCCCTACCGCTAAAACTGGATACAAATCTTACACAGCAGCAGATGGCGAGCAATTTCAATTAGGAAATATTACTATAACGGCACTTCACACACCTGGTCATACAATGGAGAGCACCACGTACTTATTGAAAGACAAAAATGGAAAGGACCACTGTATATTCTCTGGAGACACCCTTTTCTTAGGAGATGTAGGCAGACCAGATCTCGCTCAAAAGGCTGCTACTATTACTCAAGAAGACCTTGCAGGAATATTATTTGATAGCCTCAGGAATAAAATAATGCCCCTAGCAGATGATGTAATTGTGTACCCAGCACACGGTGCTGGTAGTGCTTGCGGCAAGAATATGATGAAAGAAACCGTAGATACCCTCGGCAACCAAAAACAAGTAAACTATGCCCTACGCTCAAACATGACCCGTGAAGAATTCATATACGAACTAACACAAGGACTAGGTACTCCACCAGCCTATTTCCCTCTAAATGTAGCAATGAACAAAGATGGTTATGAACACTTAGACCAGGTGATAGCCAAAGGAAACAAAGCACTTGCTCCACCAGAATTTGAAGCAGCAGCTAATCAGACAGAGGCAGTAATCATAGACACACGGCACCAAACAGATTTCGTAAAAGGATTTGTACCTCAGAGTATTTTTATCGGAATAGACGGTGGATTTGCTCCTTGGGTAGGTACTCTTATCAAAGACACCAAACAGCCAATATTACTGGTAGCAGAGGAAGGTAGAGTGGAAGAAGTAATCACAAGACTAGGACGTGTAGGTTTTGACAACACCATAGGCTACTTAGCCGGAGGTTTTGATGCTTGGAAAGAAGACAACAGAGAAATTGACACCATTCTATCCATACCCGTAGATCAGTTTGAGAAAGAAGTAACAGAAAATCAACTCACTGTTTTTGATGTACGCAAAAAAGGTGAGTGGGAAACCCAGCACCTAGCCGCAGCAAGCCACGTATGCCTGAGCGGAGTAACCGAGCATTTAGCAGAATTCCCTAAACAAAAGAATTT
Source organism: Bacteroidia bacterium (assembly GCA_028247315.1). Taxonomy (GTDB): domain Bacteria; phylum Bacteroidota; class Bacteroidia; order NS11-12g; family UBA9320; genus UBA9320. The sequence goes on from JAOKFZ010000013.1 coordinate 42,048, forward strand.
CTATGTGCACTGTGCAGGTGGATACCGCTCAGTGATAGCATCGAGCATATTAAAAATGAGAGGATACCACAATGTGATAGACATCGCTGGTGGTTTTGATGAAATAAAGAAGACTAACCTGCCAATGCAAAACGTTATTGAAGCTTAACATGAAGATAAACACACCTGTACAGTTTGGCCGCATACTATTAAGTTTCCTTTTCGTATTTGGGGCAGTAAGTAAGCTGGTCTCTATGCCCTTTTTTGATGGTATGGTCGCAGAGTTACTGCTAGGCAAAGACTACTTTGATAACCCTAGCGGAATGGCATGGGTACAATGGCTCACCCGCACACTTGTAGCCATAGAGTTGGTTCTTGGCCTAGCCTTATTGCAAGGCAAATGGTTTAAGAAACTTGTACTTCCTGCCACTATGGGAATGCTCATACTTTTCACTATACACTTGTTTTACGAGGGGTTTAGCCAAGTCAATGGGTTTATAGAAGGTAACTGCGGTTGTTTTGGAGATGTATTGCCTATGACCAATCTAGAGTCTATCATTAAGAATGCGATAGGAATGCTCGCGGGTATTTTTGTATGGATTAAGTATAAAAAAGAAGATCTTTTTGCGGGTTGGGTAGCTCCCTCCTTTATTGGTCTCATCACCTTGTTTACGCTAAGCTTTGGAATAAAAAGCTACGAAGCCTTAACACCAGCAGTAGTGAGTGACTTGGCATTAGCAACGACACCATTAGAATTGCCAACGTTAGATACAACCAATATAATAACAGAAAGTGATTTAACTGAGTTGAAAAAGGACGCTGTTAAGAAACAAACTCCGCCGCCGCCTCCGGTAGCAGAACCTAAAAAAACACCAACAGTAGACGAAATCCCTGACAACTTACCTCAAGAAGTAGCACCTGTAGTACAACAAACTCCTGGGGATAAAACACTGCAACTACTCTACACCTATGCTCCAGCTATAGCCTCACAAAATTTGGCCTATAGCTCCAAGTTAGTTTGCTTGTTTAGTATGACTTGTAGCCATTGCCAAGAAGTGTATCGTGATTTGTCTGCAATGAAGTCAAGTGGCAAATTACCCAATCTGTATCTTCTAAATTACGGCACAGCGTACGAGCAAAACTACTTCTTCACTCAAGCAGGAGATGCAAACGATCCACATACACGTATAGAAGAATTCTCCAATTTTAAGCGAATGCTTGAGGGCAAAACCTACCCCAGAATACTCTACATAAAAGACGGCAAAATTCTACAAGAATGGGACGTAGATACTTATGAAAAAGTTGGTTTCATGAAATACTTTGGGATCGAAAAACTAGAAGAGAAAAAAGAAGGTGGCGGACTGCAATTGGAATTGCAAGACGGAGCCAGTCCTTGGTAGTATGTTGGATTTATGCGGCTGCATGTTGATACGACACAAGACCCTCTTCACGTTCCCAGAAGCAATTATCTTAGCTTAAACTCTACTCCTACCCTAAGGTATTGGGTCCTGGACTTCTGCTCGTAGCTGCTCAGTATAGAATTTATCCCTAACCCATATCCATAGCTGCTCCACAGGTTCCATCTTGGAGTAAGCCATAGCTTAACTCCTACAGCTGCATTTGCTTGAAGGACTATTTTAGATACTTCCTCACTACTTGCCAGAGCTACTATAGATGTACCTGATACAGCTATGCTATCTGCTAGCATTTGTTGCGGCAGTGCATAGTTACCCCTAGCTTTTTGCAAGAACAACGTATTTAGACCCGCTTCAGCAAAATAGCGTAGGCGATTCTTGCCAAAATTGTACTGTAGATTTAAGGGTACGGAAATGTAGTTAAACGAAACACCACAACCTTCGCACACTTGACGACTCGTAGTGCGAACCACTGCACTGTCCACCTTCTGCTGGGTAATCAGAACTACATGTGTGCCTCGTGGCGTGGTAGCGTATCTATTATTGGCTATCTTAGGCACAGTAGTGTACCTATAGGTTTCACTCGTTTCTGTATAATTGGTATTCTCTTTTAGACGCAGTACTCCTATTCCAGAGCTTAGCATCCACTTTCCCCTTTTTACCCCTACATTTAGGCCATAGTTATACGAGTTTTGAGCATTAGACTGACCCAAGTTCCCTTCCTCGTCAGTGATTTTTTCTGGTATCATCACATTCTTTGCATAGTTTACATATCCAGCATAGGGGCTTAGGTATAAGCTAAATTTCTTCTTACTAGGGTAGGACAGAAAGGCCATTTTAGCTGGACTATGGAAACTTAACTCGTGTGCAAATCCTCTTACGGTAATTCCATTCGCAGTTATGTCATGCATGACATTAACTTTTACTAAGGTATCCGCCTCTAAACTAGACAGGTTACTGGTAGACGTGACACTGCTTGTCATACTTGCTTGACCAACGTTAGCACTGTTATTTACACTGGCAGCAACATCGCTTCCCATTTGTAGAGTATGCGGCTCTGCATTCCTAAAACCATTGTCTGTAGGGTCAAGGTAAGTGGCATTGCTCGAAATAGTATTTATTGTTATACCCGTTGGTCTAGCTGTCTTATATACAGAAGATGAAACCGCAGTTTGTCTAATTGCCACATTTTTTTTCGGTTCTACAGTTACCAGTGGATTCTTATCCGAAGGTTTCGCTAGCCTATGGGGAATGTCTCTTGTCACTTCTGCTTCCGTAGCATTCTTGTCCAATGGCGTATCAGTGAGCACTACAGGAGTATTTACCGTAGCGTCTGATTGTTCATAATACAGAAAAGCTATGCCACTGATAAGTAGCAAGCTTCCAAAACCAAGGAGAAACCGGTAGCGAGCAAAGAAGCCTACTTTATGGCTATTGAGCATCTGCTCCATACCTGCCCAACTGGTATCAGAGTACTCCATCCCCTTACCCTCTAAGCCTTTTTTAAATATATCGTCTATGTTACTCATCCTCTTATTTCTAACGATTGTCTTTCTTTTGTTGTTTGTGCTTCAAGCATAGCTTTTAACTTTTTACGAGCATCACTCACGTGCCATTTACTTGTCCCTTCTGAGATACCCAGATAATCGGCTATCTCTCT
>JAOKFZ010000014.1 GCA_028247315.1 Bacteroidia bacterium
ATAAACAGACTATTTAATAAGCCTAAAGGCTAGATTAGTGACGCTACCAAAGCGGAATTGTGAAACTAAATTCCGCTTTTTTTGTCCGTAATCCTCCGTCATGTCTTAGATGCACTCAATAAACACATTTTTATTTTGGGTTCAATAATGTGTTTTTTATCGATCTACTCACGAAGCAAGAGTCTAGGAGTTATTTGCATCTTAAATATTTTCAAACTTTGTAAAGGGACATCTATCATAGATATCATATTTGCAACAATCTTAATTATGCCTTTTTAGAAAAATAATATGAAACAACTGCTTATCATACTGTCACTAACCATTTTTATTGGCTGCAATAAAAACTTGAATGAAACAAAATCAGAAGAGACAATGAGCTATGAAAAGGGTCCAATCACAATTCCCCTACCTAGAATTGAATATGGCTTTGTTTTAGATTCTTTTCAGGTAAAAAGAGATACCGTAGAAGACAATTGGACCTTGAGTCATATGTTCTCACCTTACGGTGTTTCGCAATGGAATATTAACGAAGCTGCAGAAAGGGCTGCAGATTCATTAGTTGGTCTTCGGTATGTGAAAGAAGGAACGCCATTTATCATTTTATCGGCAATTGGAGATACGGTTGAAACCGCCGAGTATTTTATTTATCCTAAAAATATTGTGGATTTTGTGGTGTTTGATTTTAGAGATTCAGTCTATGTTGAAAAGCGGTCGAAACAGAATGAAGTGAATGAAAAAATTATTTCCGGTGAAATCGTTAAAAATTCTAATCTCACCTTCGCATTAGATCAACAGTTAAAGGACATTAATATGACGGGTGAAATGGCTGAGTATGTGGCAGGCACATTTGCATGGACGATTGATTTTTTCCGCTTGCATCCTGGTGACGAATTTAAAGTGATTTATAATGAAAAATCGGTGGAAGGCATACCGTACGGAGTCGGCGGAATACGTTCAGCATGGTTCAAACACAAAGGACACGAATTTTATGCTTTCCAATATGCTTTAGATGTTGCAGGAACACAAACTGGCTTTTTCAATGAAGACGGCAAAAAAATGAAGCGTCCGTTTTTAATGGCTCCGGTAAAGTATTCACGCATAAGCTCAGGGTTTAGTGGGCGTCGTTTTCATCCTGTTCAGAAAAGATGGAAAGCTCATTTAGGAACAGATTATGCCGCACCAAAAGGTACTCCAATTATGTCTACAGCAAATGGAACTGTAGTTGCGGCTTCATATACGGGCGGAAATGGATATTATGTGAAAGTGAAGCATAACGAAACGTATACTACGCAGTATTTGCACATGACACGCTTTGCAGAAGGTATTCATAAGGGTGTTTATGTGGAACAAGGTCAGACGATTGGTTATGTTGGAAGCACGGGTCTTGCTACTGGTCCGCATGTTTGTTATCGTTTTTGGAAGAATGGGAAACAGACTGATCATAGGGCTGAGAAATTTCCATCTTCTATTCCCATGGTTGATTCTTTGCTGCCTTCTTATATGGACTATATACAGCCTATTCGTGCACAGATTGATTCTATGCCGATTACGCATTTTATTGAGGACAATGAGGTTATTGATTCGATTCAATATAAATTGTAAGGAGAGATAAGCCTCTATTTAATCTATTTCGATCTTTTATTTGCATTTACCCATTTATATATTGCATCTCTTCTATAAATAACTGCATGAAAAGTGCCAGTTATTAGGGTAATATTTACCCATCTATTCACATATCCGATTGATAGAGATACCCAACCGACATATTTACATGGTTCAGAGATGTAAAAACATTTATTAGGAGTCTTTTAGCTATAAGTTGCTAATTATCAAACTTCTCTACCTTTGCCACAATGCAATTGGATAAAACACTATCGTTTGATGAGTTCGTGAAAGCGAGTTTGGTAGATTGGAAAGCAAAAGCAACCAAAGATCTGAAAGGTAAGAGCCTAGCTGAGTTGGCTTATAGCACGTCAGATGGCATCTCCTTAGAATCGTATTATACAGATGAGAATAGCACGTCTCTATTCTCCGTAGGACAAACAGATTGGCAAATTACATCGCTTTCTTCTGAGAAACTGGAAGGAGTGGACAAAACCATAAGTGATTTAAATGAACTTGGCGAAGACTGTAAGAAACTGAGCTTAGAAAATCTTACAAAGGCAGAAAACCAATCGGCAGTATACTTTGAACTTGGAACTAGGTTCTATGAGAATATTGCGAAGCTTAGAGCTCTAAGAATTGCATATCCAAACACAGAAACCAATGCAGTAATACCGGCAACGGATGACGCCTTCACACACAATAACCTGGTAAGACAAACCATTGCAGCAGCATCTGCTATCATAGGAGGAGCGAAGCATATTTGTGTATTGCCCTTCAATAACAAAGAGACAGAACAAAGTCTCCGACTAGCCAAAAACGTCTTAGTTCTACTCAAAAGCGAAAGCTATATGGCAGAGCTTCACGATGCTGCAAGTGGAAGTTGGTTTTTGGAGAAGTTGACCAAAGAATATTTGACGGTTATTAAACCTGATTCAGTGACTACACTAACGACCACTCCTGCTACATCTATCGCAGGAGAAGCACCCTACCTCCGTGGCCCGTACTCTACGATGTACGCTATCCGTCCATGGACTATCCGTCAGTATGCAGGATTTAGTACGGCGGAAAAGAGCAATGCCTTCTACAAAAGAAATTTAGCCGCAGGACAAAAAGGGCTTTCTGTAGCCTTTGACCTCGCTACGCATAGAGGCTACGATAGCGATCATGAGCGAGTAACCGGTGATGTAGGAATGGCAGGTGTTGCCATAGACAGCATTGAGGATATGAAAATCCTTTTTGATGCGATACCGCTCGGGGATATATCAGTGAGTATGACCATGAATGGTGCTGTACTTCCTATTATGGCATTTTATATAGCTGCTGCAAAAGAGCAAGGGGTAGACCAAGCAAAATTAGCGGGTACTATTCAAAATGATATTCTAAAGGAGTTTATGGTGCGGAATACATACATCTATCCGCCTGCTCCGAGTATGCGTATTATTTCTGACATCTTTAAATACACTTCGGCCAATATGCCAAAGTTCAATAGTATCAGTATAAGCGGATACCACATGCAAGAGGCAGGTGCAACTCCAGAATTGGAGTTGGCATATACCATAGCAGATGGCTTAGACTACGTTCGTACAGGCATAGAGGCAGGACTAGCTATTGATGATTTTGCACCACGTCTTTCTTTCTTTTGGGGTATTGGGATGAATTTCTACAAGGAAATAGCCAAGCTACGTGCAGGTAGAATGCTATGGGCTAAACTGATAAAACGGTTTGATCCACAGAACCCCAAATCCATGGCACTTAGAACACATTGCCAGACAAGTGGATGGAGTCTTACCGAGCAAGATCCGTATAACAATGTAGCTAGAACTACGATAGAAGCATTGGCTGCTATTTTTGGAGGCACACAAAGTTTACATACCAATAGCTTTGATGAAGCAATGGCTTTACCAACAGATTTCAGTGCAAAAATTGCCAGGAATACCCAAAAGATCATACAAGAGGAAACGGATATCACGAAAGTAATAGACCCTTGGGGCGGGAGTAAAGTCATAGAGAAATACACACAAGATTTGGCAGACAAGGCTTGGGAATATATTCTAGAGATAGAAGAACTGGGTGGCATGTCTAAAGCCATAGAAAGTGGTATTCCTAAAATGCGTATAGAAGAATGTGCTGCGGTGAAACAAGCCAAAATAGACGCAGGCAAAGAAATCATAGTAGGTGTAAATAAGTACAAGACGGATGAGAAAGCAGACTTTGATATTCTGGAAGTAGACAATGACGCTGTACGTAAAAGTCAAATAGATAGAATCAATAAAGTAAAAGCGGAAAGAGATAATGGTAAGGCTAGTGAGGTTTTAGTTAGACTTGAAAAAGCTGCTCGAGCTGACGGCAATCTTTTAGCTATTTGTGTAGAAGCTGCAGAAGCTAGGGTTACCTTAGGAGAGATGTCTGATGCTTTGGAGAAGGTGTTTGGAAGGTTCCAAGCTCATAATGCAACTATAAGTGGCGTATATTTGAAAGAAGTGCAAAACAATAATAAGGTAATAGCTGCTCGAAAAGCGGCGGACGATTTTGCTGCCAGAGACGGACGTAGACCGAGGATACTAGTTGCCAAAATGGGTCAAGATGGCCACGATAGAGGTGCTAAAATTATTGCTACGGCATTTGCAGATTTGGGTTTTGATGTGGACATAGGTCCACTCTTTCAAACACCAGCAGAAGTGGCCAAACAGTCTATGGAAAATGATGTGCATATACTGGGAGTATCCTCACTTGCTGCAGGTCACAAAACCTTAATGCCAGAAGTAATTGGAGAATTAAAAAAGCTAGGAATGGATGACATTATAGTCGTAGCTGGAGGTGTGATTCCAGAGCAAGATTATGCGTTCTTACACGATAGTGGAGTAGATTTTGTGTTTGGTCCAGGTACTGTCATCGCTGAAGCAGCGATTGGTATATTGAAAAAATTATCTTTGAAGCCATGAGTATTTGGCGAGTAATATTATCAGTTCTTTTTCCTCCTTTGGCGGTTTATGACCAAGGGTGTGGTTCTATCACGATCATATTTATCCTTACACTATTGGGTTGGGTCCCTGGTGTTATCGGAGCTTTGGTCATATTGAATAAATCAAAGTAAGCCGATATTATCTTGACTTTCCTGTGTTTACGTGCTTGTGAAACGGTACGAAACGTTTGTATGTCTTTGTGTTTGCCTCTGCTCTTCTCTCTCTCTTCAGAGGTTATTGAGGTTGAATAAGAAGCAGCAATAGAACATTCAGACATTGGTATTGCTTTAAATAGCTACTGGAGCACTTATTCTTGGATGCGGTTTATACCCCTCCACGTCAAAATCGTCGTACACAAAGTCAAACACAGATTTCTTTTCTGGATTCATGGTAACCTTTGGGTATGCACGTGGTTCGCGGCTGAGTTGCTCTTTTACCTGCTCAAAATGATTGCTGTAGATGTGAGCATCACCAAATGTATGTACAAACTCCCCTGGTTCTAGGCCTACTTCTTGTGCTATCATAAGAGTTAGAAGAGCATAGCTTGCAATATTGAAAGGCACACCAAGAAACAAATCGGCACTGCGTTGATAGAGTTGGCAACTTAGCTTTCCGTCTGCTACATAAAACTGGAATAAGCAGTGACATGGAGTAAGGGCCATGTCTCCTAGTTCGCCTACATTCCACGCATTTACGAGTATTCTTCGGCTATCTGGATTATTTTTTAAGGTATCGAGCACATATTGTATCTGGTCTATCTTCTCCCCATTAGGAGCTTCCCACTCACGCCATTGCTTGCCGTATACAGGTCCTAAATCGCCATTTTCGTCAGCCCAGGCATCCCATATTTTGACGTTGTGGTCCTTGAGATATTGTATGTTGGTGTCTCCTTTTAGAAACCAGAGAAGCTCGTGTACCACCGACTTCCAGTGTACCTTTTTGGATGTAATGAGCGGGAATGATTCTGCTAGGTCAAAGCGTAGTTGACCACCAAAAACACTAATGGTTCCGGTGCCTGTTCTGTCGGTTTTTTTAGTTCCGTTTTCGAACACATATTTTAGAAAATCTTCGTATTGTCTCATTATTTTACAAAGCACGCCCTAATTGTGCGAAATAAATTGCTCTATTATTAGTCGTTACCAACAATATTTAAACTTGGATGTTTAGTTTTGCGGAGCTTTAGAAAGAACAACATGGCAGTAGCAATAAAATTACCTAGAATGAGTGACACGATGGAGGAAGGAACCATCGTATCTTGGTTTGTAAAGGTAGGGGATACCGTTAAATCAAGTGAAATGATAGCAGATGTAGAGACCGACAAGGCCACTATGGAGCTAGAAAACTTTGAAATGGGAGAAGTACTGTATCTTCTAGAGGAAGGTGCTACAGTGCCGGTGGAGACAGCCATAGCTGTAATAGGCAAGAAAGGTGAAGATTTTCAGCACTTGCTCGAAGCGGCTCCTGAAGCAGCACCTGAGCTAGTAAAAGAAGCAGCACCTGAGCCAGTAGTAGAAGCCGCACCTAGTCCTGCTCCAGTTACAGCTGCACCAGCAGCAACTGCTCCGAGCAATGGACGTGTGTTCGCATCACCCCTTGCCAAGAAAATGGCAGAGGATAAAGGGATAAGCTTGGATGCTGTAAATGGAACAGGAGACAATGGACGTATCACAAAGAAAGATATAGAGAATCATACTCCAAGAGCAACAACAAGCACTGCGGCAGTAGGCTTAGAAAGTTTCGAAGACCTACCTGTTTCGCAGATGCGTAAGACGATAGCTAAGCGATTAGCAGAGTCTAAGTTTTCAGCACCGCACTTCTACCTTACTAAGGAGATTAAAATGGATGCCGTACTTGCTGCACGTAAGCGTATGAATGAGTATACGGAAAGTAGAATTTCGATCAATGACATTATTGTAAAAGCTACCGCTGTAGCTCTCAAGAGTCATCCAAATGTGAATTCATCTTGGTTGGGCGATAAGATAAGAAGAAACCACCACGTACACATAGGTGTGGCAGTAGCTATCGATGATGGACTGCTCGTACCTGTAGTGCGTTTTGCAGATAGCAAGTCGTTATCTCAGATAGGAGCAGAGGTGAGAGAGCTAGCAGGTAAAGCAAAAACAAAAGAATTGAAACCACAGGATTGGGAAGGAAACACTTTCACCATCTCAAACCTAGGAGCATTTGGTATAGATGAGTTTACGGCTATTGTAAATCCGCCAGATGCGTGTATACTAGCTATAGGAAGTTCAAAGGAAACAGTCATCGTTGAAAACGGGGAGATGAGATCAGGTCATGTAATGAAAGTTACCTTGAGTTGCGATCACAGAGCCGTAGATGGTGTTACAGGAGCGAATTTCCTAAAAACCTTTGCTGAGTTACTAGAAGAGCCAGTGAGACTTTTGGTTTAGGCGTAGCTATACCAGCATATATAAAAGCCCAATTCTGTTTCCAGAGTTGGGCTTTTTTTAGGTATTACTTACCTTTCAGTGGTGAAGGTTTCTTCTATCTTGGTATCCCTAAACCCTTATACTATATGTTCCATTTCTTCTCTATAATTATGTAGTCCTCGTCCTCTTTTATTTTCTATCAAAGGAGTACTCTGTTCTTCTTTAAGTGTGTTGCCTTTTCTTTTGAGTGAAGAATGAATAGTTCTTACTTATTCTGTTTGCGGAGTGTAGAAGTCGGTTTGTCTAAAAATCCAGCATTAAAATCTCCTATCTTCTCGGAGACAGAAGATATTAATGTTAAGATTCTTGATGTAATATCGTAAGGTGAACGCGAATGGTACTATCAAAGTACAATACTGTTATAGATAATAGGCGATTGCGATATTACCATGTTACATTTAAAACGTAATTTATGCTGCGGCACAAACGCCTTTAGCTCAATTAATCGAAGAGAGAGGTCTTTTTGCTCTTTATAGCGACCCTGCTTGGGGTACTTGTCGGTTCTGTAAACGTGCATGGGAGGTCTTGGGTTATGTCTTGGGATGGCTTGTTGCTTGGCTTGCCTGTATTTAGTAATGTGGCTTTTGAACAAAAAAAAGGACAATCACCGCAAAAGCAATGATTGTCCTTCTAATAAAATTTGTTTATGTCTTAGTCTTCGCTTCTACTTAGAGAGTAGATTACCAAACCAAATCCTATCTTATTGATAGCATCTGCTATGTTGTATACTACATCCATAGCTGCAGCACCTGCTTCAGGAGAAGACACGAAAGTGATTCCAAACAAACCACCTGGAGTACCAAGGATATAACCCAATGGGTATATTGCCCATCCTACCAATACGAACCATGCTAGTACTTTAGTAGCTTTAGCAACTTGCGGTCCAGCTGATTGAGCCAATTTTGCCACTTCACCAAACCATACTAGGTAAGCTATGTAAAAATAAGCAGCACCTGAAAGTACGCCCCATAGAACACTGCTATCTCTATCCATAACCTCTCCAATGTATCCTGTTATTAGCATAACAACAGAGGCGAAGATTAATTTCCATAATAAAGAGATTTTAGCCCCCGCTTTTTTGGTGATTAGATAAAATTCAACACACATCAAAGGCACGGTAAGGATCCAGTCTACATACCTAAAGAAAGTAGGAGAGTCTCCCGTTTCTAGATTGTACCCTCTCATGTAGTAGTAATGTACGGCTGCTATGAAAGTGATAAGCCCAGAAACCAATAGGGACGTTCTCCATTTTTGCGAAGTGTTACCTACTTCAAAAAAGAAGAATACCGAAGCGGCCATCATGGCCATAGTGCCAATAAAGAATGTAAATGCGACGTAATTGTCGCTTGCAATTGTTAAATGTTCCATTTTTTAATTTGTTTTAGTTGTTGTTGTTAAGATTCTCAAATATAACAGAAATATTGCAATTTAGATTTGGTTATGTTAAACATTTGACATATCGAGTGCCAACATCTTGATAAACAATGTGCTACACATCCTTTTTAAAAGTGAGGTGATGTCACTTTCTCTCTACAATGGGCAAGATTTGAAACACTCATTATCGGGCAATCCTATTTTATTGACAATGGATATATGTGGCGATGGCTGCGGGTCTGTTATTTATCGCTACTCCCAATTGTATCAATTTTTTTGATGGTTGGATAAAATAATGTAGAGACTATCTCATTTTCGCCATTTTAGAATAGCCCGCATTCCATTACAATTACAAAAATATATCTACCACTTTTTCCAAGCACTTAGGTTTAAAACGCCACCTTTGTGTCTGTATTTATGTCTTTGACTCAACTAATAGAAAATAACGAAGTACTCCTACTTTTTATGGTAATATCTGTAGGGGTGTTAATCGGTAGTGTTACGTTTCGTGGCAAGTCGCTGGGCGTATCCATGGTGCTGTTTATTGGTATACTTTTTGGCAGTTTAAATGCAGATTTTAAAGTGTCAGAAATAGTACTAATACTCGGAATTTCAATCTTTTTATATTCTGTAGGGCTGAACTCTGGCCCTATCTTTTTCCAATCGTACAAAAAAAATGGGATGAGAGATATTTTCTTTGCATTTTCTACTATCATACTAATAGCTCTACTGGCGATATCCCTCTGGAGTATTTTTGGTTTTGATGTGGCATCCCTTACAGGTATATATGCTGGCACGAGTAATAATACACCTGCATTTGCAGCGGTGCTGGAGTATTTGCAAAGTACAGAAAACACCACACAAGAAATGAGCAATCTTGTCGTAGCATACACTTTAGCTTACCCTATTGGTATTATAGGAAGCATGGTGGGCATCATCATCATGCAGCGATTGTTCAAGATTGATTTCAAAGAAGAATACAAAAAACTGCGTTCACAGTTTCCGTTAGATAACAACTTAACAAGTGTAGCTCTAGAAATTACACAAGATGCTGCCACCAATATTCCTGTGAGAGATTTTTTATATGGTAGGGATTGGAACCTTAAATTTGGGAGAGTATGGCAGGATGGCAAGCTGAGCTTGGTAAATTGGGATACTACGTTCTCGACGGGAGACAAAGTAATGCTATTGGGTTCAGAAGAGGACGTAAAAGAGGCCATAACAGAACTTGGAAGAAAAATACCCAAGAGTGTGTTCTACAATCAGGGAGAGTTTGACTCACGTAGAATATTCGTATCCAATCCAAAGCTGGCTGGCCGTACACTCGCGTCGTTGGATTTGCCCATGAAATACAATGCCCTCATTACCCGTATACGACGCGGAGATAGTGATATGTTAGCTCATGGCGACACTGTCCTAGAGTTAGGCGACAGAGTACGGGTAGTCGCCGCAAGAAATGAGCTAAAAGAGTTGTCAGGACATTTTGGAGACAGTTACCATCAAAGTAGTCAGCTAAATCTAGTGTCGTTCGGATTTGGCTTAGTACTGGGGTTACTATTAGGTACGGTGGATATACCAATTTGGAGCGGAGTGAGTATACACCTTGGTTTTGCTGGTGGCCCATTGGTTATGGGGCTTATACTTGGTGCACTCAAACGGACTGGCCCTATGCTATGGACCCTACCGTATAGCACGTCGGTAGTAATACAGCAGCTTGGGCTTATGTTTTTACTAGCGTATATAGGTGTCAACAATGGAGTGCTTTTTATACAAAGCTTGAGTGTAGAAAGTATAAAACTAGTGACTGCAGCCATTCTACTAAGCATCTCATCCTCGCTTATTATCATATCCATTGGGTACAAACTTGCCAAAATCCCATTTTCACTATTGATGGGTATGGTTTCGAACCAACCGGCCGTTTTTGAATTTGCCAATGAAAGATCCGGGAGCAAAATTCCACAAATGGGCTACGCACTCATTTTGCCTATCGCTTTAGTTATACAGCTAATTATTACACAATTGATGTATATTGTGTTGGCATAGAATAGGACCGCACTTGAAAGTAAAGACGTAAGGCTTGCAGTTTCATTTTTACGACATAAATTAGGTCTGGGGTAGTGTGCTGCTTTTCTTTACAAAATATTGTGCTATACTTGCAAAGCCTTTCGGGCGATTCTCCAGAAATTTTTTCTAGAATACAGTTAAAACATTAATTCTTTATAAATACATGTACGATATTCTTTCACTAGGAGAGATGCTCCTTCCTGAGTTACGTAAGATTGCCGATGAACACGGCGTTCCACACAAAGGACTAAAAAAGCAAGACCTAGCCTATAAAATACTTGATTTTCAGGCCGTAAACCCTGAAAAATTCAAAGGTGTAAAGCCTACCTCAAGCGACAAGCCTACGGGAAAACCAGAAGCGAAAGCTCCAAGACCTAAAAAAGCAGCTCCTACTAGAAAGCCTAGAGAAGAAAAGGACGCCGAGGACAAGCCTGCGGATAAACAATCCACAGACACCGCCTATAAAGAAGCTCCGGCTAAGAACACTCGCGATAGAAAACTAAGAGAAGAAAAACGGGAACACACAAAAAACTCTGCAGATGATAAGCAGGTAGATGATAGAAAAGGGCGTGAACCAAGCAAATCTCAACCACGCCAAAATGAGCGTGTACAGAGAGAAGATCGCGTATCTAACAAGCCGAACAACAGGGAAAATAAGGAAGACGGAAGCGATAAGCAAAACCGCAATCCAAACAACCAAAAGGCAAACGCTAACAACCCAAATCATAAGCAACTTTCTCCAGAGGAGAAAGAAGCAAGAGATAAGGAAAGAGCTGAACGAGATGCAGAACGCAAAAAAGCGGATGAAGCAAAGCGTGCAAAACGTGAAGCTGAGGAGAAGCTAATAAACTACTTGGAACTAGAAGGTATAGTGACTACACAGGGCGTGCTTGAGGTAATATCTGACGGATACGGTTTCCTAAGGTCTGCAGATTATAACTACCAACCATCGCCAGACGATGTATATATAGCACCAAATCAAATCCGTCAAAATGGACTAAAGACGGGTGATACGGTAAAAGGAAATATTCGACCACCTAAGGAAGGCGAGAAGTATTTTGCTCTTATCAACATATTGGGTATCAACGGTAGAACGGTAGAGTTTGTGAAAGATAGAGTAGCATTCCATCACCTTACACCACTTTTCCCAGATGAGAAATTCAATCTAGAATACAAGAGCGATAACTATAGCACGCGTATTATGGATATCATCTCACCCATTGGTAAAGGCCAGCGTGGACTTATAGTAGCACAGCCTAAGACGGGTAAAACAATACTATTGAAGGATATAGCAAACGCAATATCTGAAAATCACCCAGAGGTGTATATGATAATCTTGCTAATAGATGAACGTCCGGAGGAGGTTACAGATATGGCTAGAAATGTAAAAGCAGAGGTAGTAGCTTCTACCTTTGATGAGCCGGCAGACAAACACGTGAAGCTAGCCAATATTGTACTGGAGAAAGCAAAAAGACTTACAGAGTGCGGTCATGATGTGGTGATATTGCTAGACTCGATCACACGGCTTGCAAGAGCATACAATACGGTACAGCCAGCTAGTGGTAAGATACTAAGTGGAGGTGTAGATGCCAATGCTCTACAGAAACCTAAGCGTTTCTTTGGTGCGGCTCGTAATATTGAGAACGGAGGTTCTCTTACTATTATAGCTACTGCTCTTACAGAGACAGGATCTAAAATGGATGAAGTAATTTTTGAAGAATTTAAAGGAACGGGTAATATGGAGCTACAGTTGGATAGAAAATTATCGAACAAGCGAGTGTACCCTGCTATTGATATCATCTCGAGTAGTACACGTAGAGAGGACTTACTATTGGATAAAATGGTACTTCAGAAAATGTGGATTATGCGAAATCACTTGGCAGATATGAACCCTGAAGAGGCGATGAATACGATGCTAAACTACATGAAAGGAACGAAGAACAACGATGAGTTCTTAGTCAGTATGAACGGATAATCTGGTAAACATAAACAATTTAAGGAAGAGTAATTATAATTGATTTGTAGTTACTCTTTTTGTTTTCATGAGGGTTGTGTGAGGAGAGGCCCTCTAGCAGTATTTTATCACCAGATACCAGCTTCTTTAGTCTAATAATCATAGCAGAATTAAAAGTCCCTTCTCCACTTGACATCATAGAAGGGTTTCCGCCTTGGGGTATCATAACTGCTTTGAAACTAATGGGTTCTCCTTTGCTATTTACAAAACATAATCCTCCAGGCAAGCTATCCATTTGGATTAATTTAAATACGTGAATTAAGAAGTCTGTATTTGGTTCTTCAATGTTTACAGAAGTAGAGCATTCCACCTTATCAGTAATAGTAAACCTATAGCCCGGGGTGAAATAGTATTTACCAGCTTTGCGGTACACTGATCTTCGGAAAGCTATAATATCAGCGTAACCTAGATTCTTTATGTCATTGATAGGCCTAGTGAGATCTGAGCTAGGCCTGATGTTATAGTCGTTGATGAATGAGTTTACAGTATAGTGGTCTACCAGGCTTCTTGGGGCAATCCACATTTCTACTTTTTGGTTAGTGTCATGCCATTCTATCTTGTTCTTACAGCTATTGTATCCAAAAGAATCTGACAGTAAGGTTATGAAGTGTTCTTTACTTACTTTTATGTGGTGCATAGGCTTTACTGGAGCCATGGGGAAATACTGCCAGCACGTATCGAGCTCCGGTACAACGAGGGAGTCTATTACGATATGAATATCTTCTACTTGATACAGGCCGCCATTTCTCTCAAATTGTATGTCTCTTATGTGAATGTGGTCGTAAGATTTTATGTGACTGAGGGAGGCTTTCAGCGAACTTTGAAACATACTTTTTAGGTTGCCATCTCCCAAGAGGTAATTCACTCGGCCATCATCCATTAACCCTCCAAAGGTAATATCAAGGTTCTTGGCCCAAAGCGTATCTTCTGCATAGTTATAGCAGGTGTCCAAAGTGGTCCAGATTCCTTTCAGATGCAGAAACTCCTTCTTGGATAGTATGATAATGGAATCTGTATTGTCCAGAGCTTGATGGCATTTGTCAAGTATCGGGACTACGGGATATACCAATTCTTCTTTTGTCTGGGCATTACCCAACAAACAGAAGAATAGTATGCTCAGTAAAAGTAAGTGCTTCATTTCATCGTCAGTTTATACGTTATCGTTCCTGTTTTAGCTCTTAATTTTTCACTCACTCGCATACCACATACCCAAAGTACATCATCACCTTTGCAAAGCAATGGGGTTTGGTGCTTGTCTAGTACGTTTATCTTTTGGTCTATAAAAAAGTCGCTTAGCAGCTTGCTGCCTTTCATACCGAGCGGCTGTATACGATCTCCTTCTTGCCAGTAGCGAAGTGACAATGGGAATAGCTCCGGCGATATGCTCACTGTTTCTTCTTTATTATCGTTAGAAAAAATCAGTTCTGTGGTTTCATTTATATCAAGCGTATGCTTGCCAAGAGTGAAACTGCCAGCGGAGGCAATCACTACAGACGAAAAATCTTGTGCCTCACGCTTTTGTACTAGGAACGTTTTGCGGTCTATTAATAGTTGGTGTGTGTTACTGTAAAAAAGAGCACCCGTAGACGTGCTGTTTTCTAGTATTTGTTCGCACTGCGAGTAGTTAAATCCATAATTGTCCAAAATACGATACAAAAACACAGTACTTTGTGGGTAAGTTTCAAGTGTCTCACTATCAATGGTTAGTGTGCTATCTTCTTGTATCACAATAGCAGTAATTTTTTCTTGTATTAGCCAAGTAAGAGCTTTGCTTTCTTGTTGCAGTATATGTATGCTGCTTATTGTGTTTTGCTCAAAATTGGGTAGGTGTTCCACTATCTTAGGTAGCAGTACATTTCGCCATTTGTTTCGGGCATATTTATCCCTTGCGTTGGAGCTATCTTCTCGGTGTGTTATGTTATTTTGTTTCAGGTAACCTTTTACCTGCTGGCCAGTTACAGCTAGTAGCGGTCGTATGATGTAGTCGCGTTTTACGGGGATACTCTTTAGACCATTGATGCCCGATTGGCGATTTAGGTTGATAAAAAAAGTTTCTGCCAAATCGCTCTGGTGATGTGCTGTTATTAGTTTGGTGATTTTGCCTTCACGTTTTAGTTCTTCAAAATAAGCGTAGCGAATCTCTCGAGCAGCGAGCTGTGTATTGATTTTGTGGTCCTTAGCGTATGCCTCAGTGTCTACTTCCTTGGTATACACTGCTGTGCAGTAGCTGAGCTGCCTACCCAGTGTATGTACAAAAAGAGCGTCTGCATCACTTTCTGTACCACGTAGCCCAAAGTTGACGTGTACCATTGCAAAGGGCAGTTGCATCTCCTCCAGCAGATAGGCCATGCATACCGAATCTTTGCCGCCACTTATAGCAAGACCTATTTGGTCAAGTTTATCAAGTAGTTGGTGTTTTGTTATGAATGATTTTACGGTTTGGAGCACGATGTTTGTAATCAATAAAGTAACAAACATAAAGTTAATTTTGCGACCTTCATACATGCTCAAAGCTGCATTTACATACGTTTTCCTACTTTCTGGTCTATTAACACTGGCACAAGCACCCTTGAGCAAGCAAACCAAGATTGAAATACTCCGTACAGACGAGTTGGTTTACAACCAAGATAGAGGCCTGTACCAAATATGTAAGGGCAATGTGCAATTTAAGCAGGGCTCCATGCTTATGGATTGTGATAGTGCATATTTCTACGAAGAAGTCAATAAGATAGAGGCTTTTGGCAAGATTCACATTCGCCAAAGAGATACCGTTGACTTACGAGGCAATTACTTGGAGTATGATGGAGATACGCGGCTAGCTAAAGTAAGCGAAGATGTGAGGTTTACGGATGGCAAAATGATACTTACAACGGACCAATTGAACTACGACATGGTAGAAAAGATAGGTTACTATACTACCGGCGGCACAACAGTTAATGGGGAAGATAAACTCTACAGTAGACGTGGTACGTATTACTCCAGAAGCAAGAACTTATTTTTCAAAGATTCTGTGCGACTTACCAATCCTGAGTACACAATGGATAGTGACACATTAAAGTACAATACCATCACCAAATTAGCCACCTTCTTAGGCCCTACCTACATCCGCAGTGAGGAAAATGTGATTTATTGTCAATACGGATGGTACAATACCCAGACCAATACATCGCAGTTCAGCCAAGGAGCATACATAGAAGGCACGGACAATAAGCTAATAGCCGATAGTATGATGTATTTTAGAAATAGTGGACTTGGCGAAGCCTTTGGCAACATAAAGTTGATAGATACATTGGAGGAAATCACGATAACTGGACAATATGGGAAGTATGATCGGCGGAATAAGACAACACTCATTACGGGTGAACCAATAGCGACCAAAAACATGGACGGCGACTCTTTTTACCTCAAAGCAGATACTTTCATTGATCGAGCAGATACATCCATAGGTCAGAAAAGAGTACTTCACGCGTTTAGAGCAGTACGTGCTTACAAGAGCGATTTGCAAGCTGTTTCAGATTCTATGGTCTACAATTTTACGGATAGTACCATCGGGTTTTTTACCAACCCAATCTTATGGACGGATAGCAATCAAATAACGGGGGATACCATCATTGTTTTTCGCAACCTTGACGGGCTCGAAAGGCTCGAAGCTTACAAAAATGGGTTTGTGGTAGAAAAAGACCCGAACGGCCTTTACAATCAAATAAAGGGAAAATATTTGGAAGCGTTCTTTATTAAAGGGAGTATTGATAAAGTAGAGGTGGATGGGAATGGGCAGAGTGTCTATTATGCCCGCGAGGATAGCACACAGTATAGTGGCGTTAATGAAGTTATATGCGGACGGATGACAATAAACATTGATACCGTAAATCGTATACGTAGCATTGTGTTTAAGAATAAACCAAAAGCTACTTTCTCACCGCTAGAAACATTTCCCAAAGCAAAAAGCCGTTTAGTTGGTTTTAAATGGAACGCAGCATTGCGTCCACAAAAATTTCATTTTTTAAATTAATATACCTTTGCACCTTATGTCAAACATAGCATTACCGAAATTCAAGTCAGCTTCTGATTTCAGTCGCGAACTAAGAACTAACGTAGAGAAGTATTTCAGAGAATCAAAGATGTCCAAATTTGCAACACCTTCTCTCAAGGTGAAAGCAGTCATTTTGCTGGTTAGTTTCTTTGGATCCTATGCCGCTATTATGGTTTCAGGAATGTCTGTATGGACTTTACTGATTTTGTGTTGTGCGATGGGTCTTGCCAAGGCCGGAATTGGCATGGGACTAATGCACGATGCAAATCATGGTTCATTTTCAAAAAACAAAACAGTCAACAAAATATTTGGGTATACCGCAGATATACTTGGTGTGAGCTCTAGCAACTGGATAAACCAGCACAATAGGCTTCACCATACGTACACAAACATCTACGAGCATGATGAGGATGTACACGGAAAAGGTTTGTTCCGTTTTACCAAAGACGCTCCACGAAACAAGATCCATAAGTTTCAGCACGTATACTGGGCCTTTTTTTATGGCTTTTTAACACTGGGTTGGTTTTTTGCTGATTTCACAAAGTATAAAGAGTACAGAAGAAAAGGTCTGAACAAAGCACAGGGGATACAGATTGTCAAAGAATATACAGAGATGGTATTCTTCAAGGTCATTTTTGTAACCTATATGCTAGTGCTACCTATGATTTTCTTAGACGTTGCTTTTTGGCAAGTATTAATCGGATTTTTTGTCGTAGAGTTTGTAGCAGGATGGGTACTCGCAGTGATATTCTCACTTGCACACGTAGTGGACAAGTTTGATCTATCCAACCATGATAAATTTAACGGCACTTCGGAAGATGAATGGACGGTACACCAAATACACAACACCTTTGATTTTGCAGTGAAAAACAAAGCATTAACATGGTACTGTGGAGGGTTAAACTACCAAGTGATACATCACTTATTCCCCAACATATCACACGCTCATTACCCAAAGCTATATGATATAGTGAAAGAAACAGCGAGCAAGCACGGTATCAACTACCAAGAGTTTACCACTTTTAGAGAAGCACTTGTTTCCCATGTTGTGTTCCTACGAAAACTAGGAAGTCCTAAGTTGGCTTTGTAAGCCGTACTAATTTGCAAACACTTACGTTTATAAGTAAGTGCCTCACACTTCTTGATATGCAGGCATTTATAGTCTCTTTTGTAGCTAGGTACAGAATTTGGGATGAGATTAATAAAAATGCTAAGAAATACAGTTATTGTAGTTATACTACTGACTACGTCAAACTTATTTGCTCCCCCTAGCAGCAATAACTATACGCACAGTGGTACGTGGGCGGAGACCACGTTTGATTCTTTGAGTGTCGACGATCGTTTGGCTCAATTATTTATGATTGAGGTACGACCTACATACGGTGCCAATCACCTTGCTAACGTGGAACGTACAATCAAAGAACACAAGGTTGGTGGGGTTATATTTTTCAAAGGGAACCCAACAGAACAAGTAAAACTTACCAATAAATTTCAGGAAATGAGCAATACCAAAATGCTCGTAGCGATAGACGGTGAGTGGGGTCTTGCCATGCGTTTGTCCAATACTATTTCATACCCATATCAACTGGGTTTGGGGAGTATTCAAAATGAAAAAATAATTTATGACATGGGAAAAGAGATAGGTCGCCAGTGCAAACGTATAGGTGTTCATGTCAATTTTGCTCCGGTTATTGATGTCAACAACAACCCCAATAATCCTGTAATAAATTACCGCTCTTTTGGTGAAGACCCAGATAACGTATCTACTAAAGGATGGGCATATGCCAGTGGTATGCAAGATGCGGGTATTATTGCCTGTGCAAAGCATTTTCCCGGTCACGGAGATACTGACGTAGACTCGCACAAAGATTTGCCGGTGATAAACCATAGTATGGAACGCTTGCGTGAGGTGGAGTTTAAACCTTTCGAATACCTTACCCGCAAGGGTGTTATGTCGGTCATGACAGCACACTTATACATTCCTGCTATAGACGCAAGAAAAAACATAGCCGTGAGTATTTCAGACAAGGCTATTAATGGTATACTAAGAAGAGAAATGGGCTTTACTGGTATTTCATTTACGGATGCACTTAATATGCAAGGTGTTGCCAAATATCATACAGATGGTGAGCTCGAGTTAAAAGCGTTGATGGCAGGAAACGATATTTTACTTTCTCCTGGCGATATTCCTAAAGCTATTAGCTTAATGAAGAAAGCCATGGCAGAGGGCAGACTTAGCGAAGACTATGTATGGAATAAGGTGTTGAAAGTACTGAACTACAAACACGCTATGGGTTTACACGAGTTTGAGCCAATAAACGAATACGGAATAGAAGAAGACTTGAACAATACTGGGGCAAAACATGTAAACTATAAGCTGATAGAACAGGCGATGTGCTTAGCCAAAGATGATAATAGCCTAGTTCCAATCAATCCAAAAAACAACCAAAAAATTCTGTCTATCGCTATAGGTGACGGCAGCAAAACCAGGTTTCAACAAGAGCTGATGTCCATGGGAAATGTACAGAGTACAAGCATTAATAAAAATGCACCTGCTATTCAATTTTCTAATCTCAAAAGTCAAATGGCGAATTATGACTTGATCATAGTATCCCTGCATAAAACCAGTAAGTATCCACCAAACTTTGGGGTTACTGCCACATCAGCAAATTTCATTTCTGAAATAGGAACGATGAATAACACCTTGCTTGTCAATTTTGGCAATCCGTATAATCTTAAAAAATTTGCAATTCAGAATAGTGTATTGTTAGCATACGAGGATCAAGAAGCACATCAAATAAAAGCAGCACAAGCGGTTTTTGGTGTTACAGGCATCAATGGAACACTGCCAGTCACCGTAGGTACTGAATATGTTGCTAAAATGGGTGTGACCACAGTGCCAATAAGAGAACTGGGATCTAGCATACCCGAGGAAGTGGGTATGAGCAGTAGTCGACTTAGTAAAATAGATAAAATAGCTCAAGGAGCAGTGAATAGCGGTGCAACTCCTGGCTGCCAAGTACTTGTTGCCAAAGGCGGAAGAATAGTGTACAACAAGAGTTTTGGTAAGCACACCTTTAATAGTAAACAGAATGTACAAAACTCAGATTTATATGACCTAGCTAGCCTAACCAAAGTAGCTGCTACTACGGTTACGCTTATGAAACTAGAAGAAGAAGGTCAGCTATCTTTGGATGATAAAATGGTCAAATACTTACCAGAGTTAGCCACTACCAATAAATTACACATGACTATTAAAATGGTGCTAGAACACAAAGCAGGATTGAAAGATTGGATACCGTTTTATGCTGAAACTACAAATGATATCAACATATACGACTCGGTGTACTCCAAAGTGCCTACAGAATTGCATACTGTTTTTGTTGGTAATAGTTTGTATATACTCGACACCTATAAAGAGCGAATAATGCAACAAATTTATGACTCTGAAGTAGGGACAGTAAACAAATACAAGTACAGCGATTTGGGCATGATTCTTATGAAGGAACTCATAGAACGTGTAACTGGAACAGATTTTCAAGATTACGTAGATGCGGCATATTTCAAGCCAATGGGGGTTAGCAGACTGACTTTTTTACCATTAGACAAGTTTGATAAAGCAGAAATAATACCTACTTCGTTGAGTCCAGATATGCGTCAAGGATTGGTACACGGTATGGTGCATGACCCAGGGGCGGCCATGCTAGGTGGTGTAAGTGGTCATGCTGGACTATTCGGCAATGCGGAATCCCTTGCAGTACTTATGCAGATGTTACTCAATGGCGGTACGTATAACAATATTCAATATTTGAAACCAGAGACTATTTCTAAATTCACCGCAAAACAAGCACGTGATTCGCGTAGAGGTATAGGATGGGATAAGCCTGAGATGAACAGAAAAAAAGGGAATCCCGCATCCGATTTAGCCTCTGCAAATTGTTTTGGACATACGGGTTTCACAGGCACAATGATATGGGCAGATCCAGATTACGACTTGGTTTACGTATTTTTGAGCAACAGAGTGTACCCAACGCAAGACAATCGAAAACTGATACGTATGGGGGTAAGAACCAATATTATGGATGTGATTTATGAAAGTTTTCTGCTGCCGTAAGGTAATGGCATTATTTTTGGCGAACGAAAACAAATAACCAGAACAACCAACAATACAGAAAAATGAAAAAATTGATTTTATCCGCCCTAGTACTATTCTCCATGTCATCGTGCGACGAGATTTTAGATGTTCTTGCTTCTAATGGAGGCACTGGCATACCAGGCATATCGCAGAACGAAGCCGCCTCTGGTTTGAAGCAAGCTTTAGAAAAGGGAGTACTTACCGGTACATCATTCTTAGGAAAGAAAGATGGTTTTTTAAAAAATGCAGCATACAAAATACTAATGCCCGCTGAGGTGCAAGAGGCAGTAACCAAAATAAGAGCTAATCCTATAACCAATGCATTGGCTGGTCCATACTTGGGGAAAGTTGAAGTTGCTATGAATACCGGTGCAGAAAATGCAATGGCAGAAGCAAAGCCTATTTTTATTAATGCTATTAAATCGATGAGTATTAGTGATGCGATAGGAATTGTAACTGGAGGAGAAGGAGCAGGTACTGCATACTTGCAGCGTGCAACTTCTGCAAACCTAAGAAGTAAGTTTACCCCGGTAATCACAAAATCGTTGGAGAACGTAAATATCAATGATCCGTGGAAAAAAGTAACTACCGCCTATAACAGAGTAATGGGCAAAAGTGTAAAGACAGATCTTAATGCGTATGTTACAGATAAGGCTATGACAGCACTTTTCAGCCGAGTAAAGAAAGAAGAAGATAAGATACGTGCAAATCCTGTAGCTCGCACTACAGACCTGCTCAAAAAGGTATTTGGCTACGCCGATGCTCAGAAGTAATCATAAAGCAAATTCGCCAAAAAAGCACTCGCTATTAGCGGGTGCTTTTTTGGTGCTGGTCATTGTAGGAGCTAAGGTAGATTTAGACCTGGGTGGTTTAGTTTCATTTACATTACAAACATTATTTTTAGGTCTGGCATATTATTATCTTCCGAAGCTGTGGGGCTTATTCTTGGTGCTAGGTTACCTTACCCTTGGTGCTGCAGGCATGCCTGTTTTCAATGGAGGAGTTGGGTGGAATTATTTTGTCTCTTGGCCTTTGGGTTTCTTTATAGGCTTTGTGTTGGCAGCCGTAGTCCCATCTCCATCATCAAATGGACTTATGCCTGCTTTGAGATTCTTTTTGAAAATCCATGTTGTGATAGTAGTAGCAGGTATAGTAGGAATTGCCCGTTATGGTGGTTCGTATAATTCTGCCTTAGAAACGGCAATCGACATACTCCCTGGAGCTGTAATAAAAAGTGCTACTGCCGCTTTTATCGTATATGGAATAGATTACTGGTGTCAGCGGAAAGATACGTTATGATTTGAGAACGTAGCTACGCTCGAACTTATTGGTAGGCGTTATTCCAGAAGATTCTTGCACCACGGCATTTTGATCTGAAAGAGGTGTTGTTATCTCTTTCCTACGTAAGCTCACGTATTGATCAAACGTAATTTTTGTTCTGTTTGTGAGGTGATTATCAGTCTGCCAAGAGGCTGTTTTGTCATAATATCCCGTTTGTACTTTTCCTGAAAACACTTTCGCCTTAGAACCGCTTCCATAGGCTAGGAATAAAAGTGTGTTGTCTTGCAAATTGCTCGCAGACGCACAAAAACTGACTAAGCTAAGAAAGATACTCGCTGTATATAGATTTCCCATATCAGAGGACAAGTTGTCTCCCGCTGCTACCTTATTTTGTACCCAGTCCTTGTAGTATTTGCTTTTGGAGAAGAGCTTATTGATTTGTTCATCTTGTGTGTCTAGCAAATATTCTTCACAAATGGTTTCAAAAGTATTTGTGTCCTTAAGTTCTTGTTGCAGCAATGGTGCTACTATTCGTCTGCCGTGGTAGGCGTAAGGAAGATGAAAAATGAGGTGGTCGTAGTCATTGAGCAACTCTTCTGCTTTGAAATGTTCCCAAGCTTCTGTTATTCTATCTTGATATACTGCATTAGAGAGCTGCCCATCAAATATGGGCTTCTCATCGTGTATCTCCATCATTTGATTATTGATTTTCTGATAGCGTATAGGCTTAAAAAAATCGTGCTCATTTTTCACAGAAACACCCCATTTTTCAGATAGCGATACCAAAGCTGGATTCTTAGCTAACAGCACGGCTACGGCTCCTGCACCTTGTGTGTATTCTCCCGGAGAGTCCAAGTCGTAGTTGGCTATATCTGCAGCTACTACTATGGCTACTTTGTCGGGATTAGCATAGAGATAGTACAGCGAGTTATGCATGGCATCTACAGCACCTATACAGGCAAATGTCATATCAATTACGTCTATATGATTTATGCCAGTGGTGTCTATTCCTTTATTTTCAAAATAGCGATGTACAATGTGGTGAACGTACGTCCCTATGGGCTTGGAACCGTCTATACTGCTTTCTGTACCCACATAGATACGACCGATATCCTGCGGCTTCACATCTGGATTTTGCTCGAGGAGCTGTATCACTGAGCCAGCAGCTAAGGTTACTACGTCCTCGTCTACATCGCATACAGACATGTTTCGTAGTCCAAGGCCGTGTATTAGTTTAGCGGGTTCTATATCACGAGCATTGGCAAGGTGCTCTATGGGTAGATAGAGTGAAGGTGCCTTAAGGGCTAAATCCTGTATTCCAAAAGTATCAATCATGTGTTTTAAGGAAGTCTGTAGGTGAATGCGTTAATACTCATGCCAGCACCCACAGATGCCAGAACGAGGACTTGGTTAGAAGCAAACGTATGGTTGATAAGATGCCCTTTGTCAATCATATCATATAGTATAGGAACAGTGGCAACTGAATTATTGCCCATTCTTTCTAGGATGAGGGGCATTTTATTTTTGGGCATCTCGTCATACCCGAAGAGAGAGTACAGTCTGTTTCCTATGGCAACATCCATTTTTTCGTTTGCTTGATGTATTAGTACTTTAGAAACACTCTTTAGGTCTATTTTGCTTTTATCTAGACAGGATTTTATTGCTTTGGGCACTTCTAATAGTGCATAGTTGTATATTTTTCTACCATTCATTTTAATATAGAGGTCTTTGTTACCTTGTTTTCCATAGGTGGGCCCCATGGTCAGATAATTGAGGTCTACACCTGCATGTGTCAAATTGCTATGGGCGATTATCCCAATCTCTATTTCTGATTCTACAGCCGAAAGTATAACAGCACCCGCACCATCAGAAAATATCATAGAATCACGATCACTTGGATCTACATTGCGAGAGAGACTCTCAGTACCAATAACTAAGCAGGATTTTGCATAACCACTTTTGATATACACGTCTGCTTGTATCATAGCTTGTACCCAACCCGGACAGCCAAATATGACATCATAACCTACGCAGGAAGGGTTTTTTATGCCCAGTTTATTTTTCACCTTGGCAGCCAGGCTAGGCATCATTTCTGGCGTACTTGTGCCGTGTCGGGTATCCCCAAAATTGTGAGCTACGATAATTTGATCAATTGATTCTTTGTTTATTCCAGCGTCCGCAATGGCTTTTTCTGCAGCTATTGTAGCCATGTCAGAAGATTGCATTTCGGTAGGCATGTACCGACGCTCTTTTATTCCAGTTATATCATAGAATTTTTGAATTATTTCTGAGCTGCTCGTAGTAAAAGGTGTCCCGTCTTCATTGTGAAAAGAACTCTTCTCGAAATGACTGTTTTTGACGTGCTCCGAAGGTAGATAGTGGCCAGAGCCTGTTATTACTGATCTAATTTGTGACATAATATAGACACAAATAGGCTATTTTTTATTGTATTGGTGTGCCAATTATTATATTATATTTACGATTTATAATTAAGAATTTTTAATTTAATAATCTGGTTTAAAGCAATTTGAATATTATAATGCAATAATTATAAACACCGTATTGCCTGCATATGTTGGTAGCTGCTAAAAATATACGAAGGAATGAAAGATGTCCATTCGCCTGTGGAGTATGGGTGTCACGTTTTAGAAACAATGTGTTCTCTTGTGATTGAGCCGAGAGGATCTTGCTCAAACCTAAATTAGCAGGAGGTAGAGAGAATAATAATAATTGTTACAGAAATGAAACCTTCGTATATCCAATAGAAATAAGAAGTCAATTTTCATTGTAAAGTGATTGGCAAGGTGTGGGGTTTAAGCAAATGAGTACTTTATTACGCTGCACAGATAATACCTTTAGATTTTCTGAACGTTAAATTATTATGGTGTATTTATGACTTAAAGAATAAACAGTTTAGGAACGAGTTTATTTTCATTTGTACACAAGTAAAATAATTAAACATAAAAAAATGAAACATTTAAAATTAAACAAGTTCGCTTTATTACTCGTCTGCTTATCTTTTTTTTCAGCCTGCAAGGACGATGAGGCTGAAGAAATGGTTCTAGAAAAAACTTTAGCTGGTTTCCTTTACACAACTACCAATGGTGAGAGTATAAATCAAGTATTGAAAGTTGATCGATTTAGCGACGGAAGTGTCGGAAATGAAGTAGCTTATGCTACCAATAGCAATGGCGGAGCAAACACAGCTGCGGGTGGTGATGCAAGGGGAGATTTTGATTCTCAAGGGGCTATACAAATAATAGGAGATTATCTGTTAAATGTAAATGCAGGAGGGAATACCGTTTCTATCTTTTCTATAGACAAACCTACAGGAGCATTAACATTAGAAAACAATGTAAATTCAGGAGGAACGAGACCCGTGAGTATCGCGTATACGCTAAAGGCTGGTAGTACAAATGAATATTGGGTAGCAGTAGGTAATCAATGGAATAATCCTAATGTACAAAAGGACGGAGCAAACATTGAGCGTTACCCTACTACCGAGTGGCTTGCAGAAGATCTAACAATGCCAGATGCTACAGATATGGAAAGAAATCTTACGTTGTTTAGCTTCAATTCTTCTACTGGAGCATTGGTGTTGGATAAGCAATTAGACACGTATGTAAGAGAAAACGGTGGACCTACTACGGTTTCGTTTAGTGACGATGGAAGTAAATTAGCTGTGTCCACTTGGGGCGTAGCACATTTTGGTACTGCACTGACCTCTTTAGACGAGCAACATTCAAGTAGAGTTTATGTATAGGATTTTTTTGTGAGGTATTTTGATATTTACTACAAGTAGTCTGAGATGCACACCTCTGATACACAAGAGCTATTTGTTTACCTTTGAACCGTGTCACTTACTACAGAAATTACCAAGATACAACTCGATCCTCAAATCTTGACAGAGATAGAAGAAGAAGCACAGGTGATTGTACATTGCTCGTTTTATAATGATCCAAATCAGTACGTTGGAGAGATGGGCGTACGGGTGTGGAAAGAGACTTTTTTGATAGATGAGGCTACCGGACTAAAAGTTCCGATGATAAAGGCATTGGGAATCGTCTATCAGCCTGACTGGTATTTCTTAGCCGCAGGAGAGACCAAGCGGTTTACCCTCATCTTTGAGGCATTGCCCCAAAGCTGTGTTTCGTTTACACTTGCAGAAATAATCAATCAACCCGGTGCTTTTATCGTGACCGGAATTGTAAGAAATAATTCAGATGTTTATCACGCCAAACTAGACTAACTCACCGGTTACCTGCACATTGTGCTGTTCTAATTCAGCGAGGTGTTCATTTACCACAAAAGACTCAGGTTGAAAATTAGAGTCTCTATTTTTTCGCTGTTCTTGCCTGTAAATGCTGCGTACGTATCGCCGTACATCTTCTTTATCGTTAAGTAGTAATCCGGGTACAGATACGTTTTCACCATTGCTGTCTTTGGCTACCATGGTAAAATAACTGGAGTTGCAATGGTTGGATTTTCCCGTTTGTATGTTTTCGGAATCTACACGTACGCCAACGACCATACTAGTCCTTCCTGTGAAGTTGATCGAAGCTCTAAGGGTTAATATCTCGCCTACTTCTACAGGATGCAAAAAGTCTACCCTGTTGACAGATGCCGTGACACAATAGTGGCCACTGTGCTTACTCGAACACGCAAATACTACTTGGTCCATGAGATTTAGAATATGACCACCGTGTATCTTGCCGCTAAAATTGGAGTGAGAAGGAAGCATTAACTCAGACAGTGTGATTTGTGATTGCTCTGCAGTTTTGAAATCCATACTACGAAGATAAGCTTCTATTTACGTTTGGTGCACATGGCACTACTCCAAAGAGTAGATAATCGAGTCCAACAAGACTCCTTCTTTATCCTTTATCTAGCTCTGCTAAAAAAGCTTCAGCTCGATCCAAATGTGCATCCATTTTAGGCCCTTCCATCTTCCTAGCTAGGTTTACCATCATTCCCATGCGGGGATTTTTGCTGAAGGCTTCGCGGTTCACATGAATAAATCGCCAGTACAATGCATTCCACGTTTCGCACCAGTCGCCTTTGGGATAGTCGCTCATTTTGAGCACATAGTTACTCCCGCTGCAATATGGCTTGGTTGTCATCAGCCCACCATCTGCATATTGCGTCATACCATACACGTTAGGCACCATCACCCAGTCGTATGCATCTACGTACATCTCCATAAACCAACGGTAGACCTCATCCGGATCAAACTCGCAGAGTAACATGAAGTTGCCAAAAAGCATCAGTCGCTCGATGTGGTGAGAATATCCTGTTTTGAGTAGCTTCTTGATGGTGCTGTCAAGGGGTATAATACCGGTAGTTCCTTCCCAAAAACTCTGAGGTATTTTGCGTTCGTATCCCAAGTGGTTGGTTGTTCGTTGCTTCACACCTTCTAAGGAATATATGCCCCGTATAAACTCCCGCCAACCGATGATTTGACGAATAAATCCTTCTAGACTGTTTAGTGGAAAATGCTGCTCTTTGTGTGATATGAGCACTTCGTTTATGATTTGCTTTGGACTAAGCAATCCAATATTGAGCATTGGAGTGAGGACAGAGTGCCACAACCAATTTTCGTCTTTTACTAGTGCGTCTTCGTAGTCCCCAAATTTTATAAATCGCTCGTTTATAAAGGATTGAAGGTGCTTTTCTGCATCCGAATGGGTAGTTGGATAGTAGCATGTATCTACGCTTCCATAGTTGTTGGCAAAGTGCTTTTCTACATAGATTTTTGCTTCGTCAGTATAGCTATTCGGTTCAGGGTACTTTACTATCGGTATCGCTGCGTCTTTGGGTACTTTCTTTCTATTCTCTGCATCAAAACTCCACTTACCTCCAAGGGGCTTCTCCCCATCTTCGAGTAGAATCTTGTATTTTTTGCGTTGTCCGGTGTAGAAATTAGCCATCAGATATTTCTTCTGCTTGCTTAGTGTTTCAGTAATTTCTTCTGCGGATTCTATAAAGTTCGGGTTGGTAAATGTATGAAGTTTTAGATCGTATTGTTTTGCAAAACGCTTGATCCTTCTTTCCAATAAATAGTCATCAGTCAGGGTGTAATATACGTCTTGTGTACCCTTGTTACTCAAGGATTTAAAGAGACCTTCCAGCGTATCCATAGCATGAAATTCTATATAGTTTACGTTGACTTTGCTGGCTATATAGTCAGCATAGTACTTCATGCTGGCTCGGTGCAATACAAGTTTCTGCTTGTGAAAGGTGTATTGTGAAAAATACAAATTATCTTCGATGAAATAGACCTCATTACAAGTGTCTATCAATTCAGATTCTTTGTACAGTTGGTGCGGAAACAGTAGTCCTATTTTAGCCATAAGTTTCGGTATGTTTTGTCTGCGTCGTATCGTTCTGCTTGACCTCGTGTATTAAATTTTCGGAACGGTCTAGGGTCATGACCTACACCCGCTATATACATCCAATTGCCATAATTGCTAGCAGGGTCGTAGTCTATGAGTTGACTTTCTAAGTAAGCTGCTCCCCACCTCCAGTCAATGCCGAGGTCATGTATGAGGTAGCTGGCCACGTTTTGTCTCCCGCGGTTACTCATCCATCCAGTAGCATTTAGCTCCCGCATGTTAGCATCTACGAGGTCATCCCCTGTATGCCCATAGCTCCATTGCTCAAACAGACGTTTATCCTGTTTGTAGGAAATAGGTTTACGCTGTATTCCGCCTTTTTGGAAGAATGCATCGCCGTGCAGTTGTAGCTGTAGTTGGAAGAAGTCTCGCCACAGTAATTCGAAAATGAGCCAATAGGTAGAGGCATTAGAAACCACGGTATTCTCATAGTGCACTATATAGTCGAAAACTGTGCGAGCAGAAATATTTCCTAAAGCGAGCCAAGGACTGAGTCTGCTACTATAGTCTGTGCCTACCATGCCGTTGCGAGTTTCTTTGTAGGCGGCTATGAGGTGACTATCGTACAGGTAATATTTCAATCGATTGAGGGCTGGATTTTCGCCTCCTTTTAACTCAAATGAAATAGAATTTTGAGGTAGCAGTGGTAGTGATATCGTTTCTGAGTAACAACCAAATTCCCCTACTTTATTTTTGAATGGCGTAAAAGTCTTGGGCATTTGGTGCAACTCAAACGGTAAGTTGTACTGATCTACTAGCGTAAAATGATCAAAAGTGTAGACATCTCCAGTGTGCAATTCAAGAACGGCTGCTTCTTGTTTTCTTTCTTCAGTGCTGTAGCACCTTTGGTAAGTGAGTGTTTTAGCTTTTAAAATAGCACTCTCTTGTAATTCTCTTGTATTGTTAAACACCTTGAAATTAACACCTAATGTATCCAATTTTGCTGCAAGTTCACTTAAGGATTCATTCAAAAAAGTCTTTCGCTTTTTGCTTAGGCAGTCAAACTGAAGCGGGTGCTGATCGGTATATTTCTCTGCGTGTATATAGAATGCAGACACACCCGTAAAGTCATCCAATCGTGATATTATTTCATGATCGGATACGCGTTGGTCGTTTCGAAACCAGTGTACCAGCGACTTATTTTTTATTTCGTTTACAGCGTTCACTACAGTATTTTACGTTATCCCAACTACGTTCCCACTTCTTTCTCCAACTGAATGGGAGACCGCAGGTAAGGCATAGCTTCGTGGGAAGATTGGTTTTTTTATGCATTCAATTATTGATCTTCAGTGTTGGTTCATAGACAGTCTTTAAGCGAAAGAGAACACTTACAATGTACCTAGGTGGTCCCCTTCCCAATGTGCTCTATCCAAAATTAACCGGTTGCTAGACTACTCATGCCTCCGTCTATTCCAATGATCTGCCCAGTCATCCATTGTGCTCTATCACTAATCAGAAATTGAGCCATGTGGGCAATATCAGATGCCTCGCCTATGGCTTTGAGCGGATGGCGGTTTTCTGCACCTTCTCGTTGCTTCTCATTACGAAGTAATTTCTCGGCAAGTGGAGTATCCGTTAGGCTAGGTGCTATGCAATTGACGCGTACAGATGGAGCATATTCTGCAGCCAATGCTCTGGTAAGTCCTTCTACGGCTCCTTTTGCTCCGGCTATGCTACTGTGAAAAGGCATGCCTTTTTGAACCGCGACAGTACTAAAGAGTACAATACTGGCATGCTCAGATTCTTTTAAGTTTGGCATGTACTGTTTGATGGTTTTTACCGCACCAAAGTAATTCACATTCATATCGTGCTCAAAGTCAGACAGTTTCAGGCCTCTAAAAGGCTTCAGGTTGATGCTCCCCGGGCAATATACCAGCGAATCTATCGCTCCTTCCACAGCAGGAAAGTTAGGGTCCTCTGCAGTAATATCTACTTCTCCTTGACTTCTACTTATCAGGATAGTTTCTACTCCTTCATTCATGAGTTGCTCGTTCAAAGCTGCACCTATTCCCGTATTTCCGCCTACTATCAATACTCGTTTTGTCATAGGTGTATAACGCAGAGTGCTCGAGATGGTTTGTATTGGTTTGAACAAAGTATGGTGGCGTACGTTCATAAAGGGATGTCTTTGCCCAAGGTAAATATTGTGTGGCTCAAGAGGGACTTGAGACTCAATGACCATGTTCCATTGCAAAAAGCAGTGGCAGCGGGTTTGCCGGTGGTGGTACTGTATATTTTGGATTCTAGGCTAGTAGATGAAAGGCACTATGCCCATCGCCATTGGCAGTTTGTAAGAGATTGTTTGGTGCATATTG
Organism: Bacteroidia bacterium; assembly: GCA_028247315.1. Lineage (GTDB taxonomy): Bacteria > Bacteroidota > Bacteroidia > NS11-12g > UBA9320 > UBA9320. The sequence continues at coordinate 30,627 of JAOKFZ010000014.1, forward strand.
GCAAGGTGTTAAAGTCGTATAATCAACACCTAACGGTAGTTCAGGGGGATAGTATCAAAATATTTGAATCAATACATCGCTTGTATGAGGTGAAGAATATGTACTCGCATCAGGAGACAGGCTTGAATGTTACGTATGCGATAGATAAAGCCGTGGCAAAATGGTGTATTTCCAGTGCCGTTGAGTGGCACGAGGAACAAGCCAATGGGGTTCTACGTGGTATTCGTAACCGTACCGATTGGATAAAAATGTGGTATGCTCACATGCACGATGCTCAAATGGTGTTAGAAATAGGGAAACTCAAGACGGTAAAACCAGACTTACCTAGTTACATATGCCATTATTTTAAGGATCTTGAAGTAAATAGTGAGATACAACGTGGTGGCGAGCAACGAGCTCATCACTTATTGGAAAGTTTTGTAGAGGAACGATCGAAGAGCTATATGTATCATATCTCTAAGCCAGGAGAAAGTCGTGAATCTTGTAGCCGGCTATCGCCACATCTTGCGTGGGGTAGTGTGAGTGTTCGGCAGGTGTATCAGGCAGCTTACCTTGCGAAAAAGAAGGGGAATAAACGAAATTTGAATGCGTTTTTATCGCGATTGAGATGGCATGATCATTTCATCCAAAAATTTGAGCAGGAAATTGAAATGGAGTTTGTGCCGCAGAACAAAGCTTACAGTTATATCAAACGTGAGCGGAACGAGGAATATGTAAGGCGTTGGGAAAGTGGCACTACGGGTATTCCGTTAGTGGACGCATGCATGAGATGCGTTATAAAAACGGGTTACCTTAATTTTAGAATGCGAAGTATGTTGGTTTCTTTTCTTACACATGCACTGCTTCAAAGTTGGGAAGATGGCGTTCATTTCTTGGCACGACAATTTACAGATTTTGAGCCAGGCATTCATTATCCACAGTTTCAGATGCAAGCTTCTGTTACAGGGATCAACACTATTCGTATTTACAATCCTACTAAACAAGCTCAAGAGCACGATCCACACGGTCTATTTATCAAAAAATGGGTACCCGATCTGATAGACTTTCCCAAAGAGTATATTCATGAACCTTGGAAAATGAATGAGATGGAGCGGGTGATGTTTGGTGTAAGGACCACCTATCCTTCACCTATGATTGATGTTGCCGAGGCCTTAAAATTAGCTAGAGAAGAGCTCTGGGGCAACAAACGCTCCACTGCTGTAAGAGCTGGAAGAAAAGAAGTGCTCGATAAGCACACCATCACAGGAAGAAAAAAGTCATAGACATTGTTGCGACGCATATAGTGCAGAGATGGATATGCTACCTGCTTGATATGGGATAGAAAAAAAAACGATCTCAGTCTTAGTTCAGATCTTCTATAATCTGGAGACTCTCATGTACATAAGGATCTTTGCTTATACTTTTGATCCAATCGTTGTTACGTTTTTGGCGAGACTTTTCGGTATTAATAACGGCAAGGTCTACTTCCATATTGGTTACCTCAAAACTATCAATCACCAGTTTTTTGAGTACATTAAATTTCGCACTTTCTGTTTTGTCTTTCTCTTCTTGGGTAGCGTAGGCACTTAAGCTAAGTGGGTATGTATTGTCTGCTCGTTCTCTTTCCCAGCGGCGAGCGTTTTGCTCTATTAGCTGAAACGTGGTACTCTTTTTTACGCGAGACTGGCTCTTATTATAGACCTTAGCTGGTATTTTAAATTGCTTTGCATCATAAGCAGAGCTTGCTATTTGGTCCCAAGCCATAGGGTAATCATGTTCTTTTTCGCCCGTTTTGATGTACATGTAGTTATCTGGTAATAGTATGTCCGAGCGAACTCCTTTTAGCTGTGTGGCATCGCCATTAATTCTATAAAACTTTTGGATGGTAAGTTTCACGCTTCCGAGGTCGGGTACATCTTTACTGCGTACAGCTCTGTTGAGGTCTAGGAAACGTTGGACGGTTCCTTTACCGTGTGTAGATGATGACCCTACAATTACAGCTCTACCGTAGTCTTGCATTGCAGCAGCCATTATTTCAGATGCCGATGCACTAAACTCGTTCACCATAATAACCAATGCTCCATCCCACTCTGCTCCGGCATATCTATCTTCGAGTACTTGAGCTTTTCTGCCCTTTTCTTTTACTTGTACAATGGGACCTTGATCTATAAAAAGACCACCCATTTTTACAACATCATCCAGTGAGCCACCACCGTTGTTTCTTAGGTCCAATATTATTCCCTGTACACCTGCATTTTTAAGTTTCTCTACTTCTGCTTTTACATCTTTCCAGCTAAATCTACCACGTGGATTTCTGAAATCGGCATAGAAGCTAGGAAGGTATATATAACCTGCAGTTAGATTATCGTTGTCTTTTATTAGTAGCGACTTAGCATAGGTTTCTTCAAGTACTACTACATCTCTTGTTATAGTTACATCTTTTTGTGATCCATCTGGTTTACGTACAGTCAAAGTAACCTTCGTTCCTTTTTTACCACGTATTATTTTCACTGCGTCACTTATCCTCCAATCCACTACATCTACGGGTTCTTTTCCTTCTTGTGTTACTTTTAGAATCAGGTCATTGGATTGCAAGTCTCCCTGAAGCGATGATGGCCCACCAGGGATTACATTGGTTATTTTTATGTAGCCGTCTTTCTCTTGCAGTTGTGCACCTATACCCTCTAGCTTGCCACTCATTTGTATGTCGAAATCTTCTTTTTGAGCAGGTGGAAAATAGTTGGTATGTGGATCGTACACGGTTGTAATACTATTAACATACATGGACAAGCGTTCCTTGCGATCTAGTCGTTGTAGTCTCTTGTAATAGTCTTTGTGTGTCTTTAATACTCCTCTTCTTGCTTTTGCCTCCAGTGTGTCTAATGATACTGTCGTAAACACGGTATCTGAATTCTCTACTAATTTGTCTTGTGCTAGTTTATCGGCGTATAGTCGTGTAAGCACATTGTATTTCAGGTACTTACGCCAGCGATTTTTTAGCTCATTTGGTGTGGTTACATAAGCTGTTTCATCACCAAAGGTCACTTCTTCATTAGTGTTAAAATCAAACGGTTGAGCGAGGATCTCTACAAAGTATCCTTCGGTCTCTTTCATTTGACGGTCCAGTATTTCGAGAGACTTTTCAAACAATGAATAGGTTCCATTCTTTGTTTCGTCATCTATTTTTGTTTCGTATACCTTCATAGCATCTACATCACTTTGTAGTAACAGTCGCTTGTTGGCATCTATGTTTTCTAGGTAAGTATAGAATGCTTTTTGAGAAAAGTCGTCGTCTACAGCAGGTGCATCGTAGTGAGCACTTTGTAAACTTGCGTTTATCGCTCTCAATAGTATGTTTTCTCCAGAGTCACTCGTTTTTAAATAAAAACCAAAACCAACAAATAGTAAAGGTGCAATGAGGAAGAATGTATTTCTTAATTTCATGTGTTTTGTAATAAATTAGTGTTGCAACACATATAAATGCTACGTAAAAGTAACCATACTTACTGTTGCGGATACCAAGGTAACGAAATAAATTGTTTGGTGTTTCATTTCGCCGCTAAAAACAAAAAAAGTACCGACCAAATGATTGGCTGGTACTTTCTAGGTATCTGTATTTTCGCTTATTTTATCTAGTACATCTCAAAGCTAGAAAAGAAGAATGAAGCTTCACCAGCTGCATTTTCGTTGCTATCACTTCCGTGTACTGCATTAGCATCTATAGATTTAGCATACTTTGCTCGTATGGTTCCTTCTGCAGCGTCTGCAGGGTTAGTCGCACCTATCAAAGTTCTAAAATCTGCAACGGCATTTTCTTTTTCTAATACTGCGGCTACTATTGGTCCAGAGATCATAAAGCTAACAAGATCATTGAAAAATGGACGTTCACGATGGATGCCATAAAATGCTTCTGCTTGCTCTTTACTGAGATGAAGATACTTCATAGCTTTAAGCTTGAAACCGCCTACTATGAAATCATTGATAACGTTTCCGGTGTGGCCGTTTGCAACTGCATCTGGCTTAATCATTGTGAATGTGATGTTTGACATTACTATTTTCTTTTGTTAAATGGCCGCAAAAATAGATATATCTCTTTCTTTTTACGAGTTTTGTCTCAAATAAATAGAGCGTGCAAGATACCATAAAACATAACCTTCAAGAACTACGTAAACACTCAGGACGTATTGTAATAACTACCCACCATAAGCCTGATGGCGATGCCATGGGTTCTACTCTTGGCCTCTATCATTATTTTAAAAATGCGGGCATTGATAGTCAGGTGGTTACGCCTACAGATTACGCGGAGTTTTTACACTGGTTGCCAGGTAACGATACCGTATTAGTGTACGAAGATGAAACCACACGTAGCAAGGATCTTATAGATGATGCGGCCTATGTCTTTTGTTTGGATTTTAATGCTCTGGGCCGTATCAATGATATGGGTGAGTACATTAAGCATAGCAATGCTAAGCTTGTGATGATAGATCACCACCAAGATCCACAGGATTTTGATGATGAGCGATTTGTAGAGATAGGTGCTAGCTCTGCGTGTGAGCTGGTCTATCGCTATGTACAGGTACACTTAGACCCAAGCCTTATGACCAAAGAAATGGGAGAGTGTATATATACGGGTTTGATAACGGATACTGGCTCTTTCCGTTTCGGAAGTACCACAAGCAGCACCATACGTACCGCAGCAGACCTGATGGATTTGGGTGTGGTTCCAGACAGGATATACCGCTCACTTTTTGACCAGAATAGACTAGAGAGACTCCAACTACTGGGTTATTTTTTGGCAAATAAAATTGAACTCATTGAAGATGGCAAGGTAGCCTTGGCTCATATGACTGTAGATGAGCTTAATAAATATAACGTAATCACCGGAGATACGGAAGGATTTGTGAACTACGGACTGGGTATTAAAGGAGTACAAATGAGTGCTCTTATTATAGACAGAGGTTACTTAGTGAAAATGAGTTTTCGAAGTGCAGAACACTTTCCATGCAATGAATTTAGTGCAGAATTTTTCAATGGTGGAGGGCACAAGAATGCTGCTGGCGGTGCCAGTAAAGATTCACTCGAAAATACCTTGGCCAAATTCAAAGAATCAATAAAAACATACCGAAATCAATTTAAATGAGAGATGTATTTTTTGTTTTGTTGGGGAGTATACTGCTATGGTCTTGTAACAACAAGCCCATGGACAAACTAGGAAACGTAGTCTACAGTAGGGGCGGACAACCCTGTGAAGCTGAGTTGAAAAATCATTGGCTTATGGATATAGATGCCAGTAATGCAAAAGATTCTGTGTACCTCAATACACTGCGACTTGGTAGAAAAATAGAAGTGCATAGGCTACAGCTCGATAGCAGTTCTACGCTTACTACATTACTGATGCAAACATGCAAAGGAGATAGCCTAAAGCTAAAACTAACAGCAAAGGAGTTTTATACATCTATGAAGGGTACGGTGCCTGCCCATCTCAAGGGCGATGACCAGATTACTGTGTATATTTGGATGCGAGATAAACTATCTGACGTAGAGCACATCTCCTACAAGAAAGTGTACGAGAAAGATGCCATACGCAGGTATACAGAGAACCTACGCTGGAATGGTATAAGCGATAGTGCAACAGGCATAGTATATGAGACACTAAAAACCAACAATGGTCCACAACCCATCAAAAAAGCCAAGGTGAAGTATATCATAAAATCACTCAATGAGCAGCTCATTGCGAGCAGTCAAGGCGATAGGCTGTTGGTGTATGATGTAAATGACAAAGGAGTTTTGGGCGGTATACGCTTCTTGGTGAGCAAACTCGGACTAGGGGAGAGTGCAAGGGCCATAGTTCCGTCAGGCATGGCATACGGTGCAGATGGTAACACGAAGGTGCCTGGATATATGCCAATACTACTAGAGATAGAAATAATAGAGATACTTGAGTAAGCTTAAAGGCATATCGACTTCTTGGATGCAGCTTTGGGCAGCATTGGACGATTCGTGTAAAAAAAAATATTCCCAAATGGTTGGGCTGAGTATACTCATTGCTTTAATGGAAATTGGAGGCATTGGTATTTTATTGCACACGATATTGTCTATCCTTAAACCTACATTTATTCTGCACAACATTTTTACGCGATTTATATATAACGAGTTGGGTATCACAAATGAGAAAACATTTGTGATGGTGATGACCGCTATTCTGTTTATCGTGTACTTGTTTAAAAATATCATTTTGGTTCAAATCAACAAGGTACAGGTAAAATGGGCTTTTGAGATTACATCAAATGTATCCAGTAAGCATTATAAATACATAGCGAGCAGAGAGTTGCTTTATTTTCATGAACGTAAGTCAGCAGACATAGTAAATGAAATTGTATCCATAACGGTGTCTTTTACAGATACTATATTGCTCTCAAGTGTGATGTTGCTATCGGAACTTAGCATCGTGATAATGATGCTGCTCGCAATTTTAGTGTACAACCCCTTTCTCTTTGTTTTCAGCTTTGCCTCTATTATTCCGGCGGCTGCCTTTTTGGTGTATCTTAATAGGAATAAACTGGCCGAACAGGGGAGTAAACTACACTTAGCTTTCCCGTTTTTATATGAGAATATTGTGGAACTCACCGCTGGTATTGCACAGATTAAACTTTGGAACAGTGCAAGTCACTCATTTAAGAAGTATGAAAAGATTAAAAATGAAATTTACAAGCTGAATAAGAGTGTTTACATCAAATCGCATCACGTGCCACCTCGCATTTATGAGGTAGTAGCCATCGCTGGAATATTGTGTGTAGTGCTCTATGGCGTATTGGGTGAGATTGGAGCAAGTGCTATAATATCCTCTATTTCTATATATGCAGGAGTATCGTTCAGGCTGTTGCCCAGTATGAATAGGGTGATAGGTGCTTCCAACTCCTTGTCTACTCACAATTATATCATAGATTTTATAAAAGAGGCAGGCACAGATTTAGTGGATGCTAAGGTGGGAACACTCTCTTTTGAGCATTCTCTCACTCTGTCCAATGTAAGTTTTGGATACAGCAGGGATAAACGGATCTTAGATGACCTTAGTTTGGATATCAAAAAGGGAGAGTTCATTGGACTGATAGGAAATAGTGGAGCTGGCAAATCTACGCTGATGAATGTCCTATGTTCACTATTAGAGCCGCAAGGCGGAAATGTTCTTGTAGATGGGAAGGAGTTGTCTAGTGAGCAAAAAGCAGCCTATCAATACTTGTTTTCGTATGTGAAACAGGATGTGTTTATGCTCAATACCAGTATACTGCACAATGTAGCATTTTTGGATGATGAGTCAGATGTAGAAAGGGTGTGGAGTTGTTTGGAAAAAGTGAATCTAACAGACTGGGTAAAAACACTCCCAAATGGAATTGATACCTCAGTAGGAGAGGTAGGTAAGCAAGTAAGTGGGGGCCAACGGCAGCGGATAGCCATTGCACGGGCATTGTACAAGAATGCGGAAGTTTTCATATTTGATGAAGTGACCAATAACCTAGATACAAATAGTAAAGAACAAACACTGGCGGCTATCAAAATATTGAAGTCTGAAGGCAAGACTGCTTTATTTATAACACACAAAGAGAGTGAGCTAGTGCTGTGCGATAGTGTTTATTTACTAAAGAATAAAAAACTAGTTCGAGAGAAATAGATTTCAGAGAATACCAGAAGGTCTACCAACCTAGTATGTGTTCTGTGTATTCGTTTTGCTATTAGTGGTTCACCAAACTAGGTGGTCTCAATAAAGGACTGTACCGTAACCTGTTTAGATTACCCTACCATCTAATGAGTGCACTGGCCCATGTGAAACCACTGCCAAAAGCGGCTAAGCATACAAGATCTCCTCCCTTCACTTTGCCTGCTTGTTTTGCCTCTGCTAAAGCGATAGGGATGGAAGCTGCAGTTGTGTTTCCGTACTTCTGTATATTATTAAAAACTTGATCGTCGGAAAGGCCCATCTTTTTCTGTACAAACTGTGAGATACGAAGATTTGCTTGATGAGGTATGAGAAGGTCTATATCAGTAGACTCTAAGTTGTTTTTGCTAAGTGCTTCTCCTATTACTTGAGGAAAACGCGTTACGGCATGTTTAAAGACAAATGTACCGTTCATATAGGGGTAAATGGCTTCATCTTCTTTCCCAGCATTATCTATTATTTCGGGTACCCATCTGCGTGTGCTTGGCCCTATTAGGGTAAGTTCTTCTGCATGCTCGCCTTGTGCGTGTAGATGGGTAGAGAGTATACCTCTATCGGCGGTAGGACTCTTAGATACAATAGCCGCTCCTGCTCCATCACCAAATATTACGGAGACACCGCGTCCTTTGGTTGTTTTGTCTAGGCCACCACTGTGGTATTCTGAGCCTACCACGAGTATATTTTGGTACATCCCAGTTTTGATGTATTGATCTGCAATAGACAGTGCGTATACAAAACCGCTACACTGATTTCTTACGTCTAATGCTCCTATTGTGTCTAGACCGAGCTCTTTTTGTAAGGTAACTCCCGGTCCAGGGAAGTAATAGTCTGGGCTAAGTGTTGCAAAGATGATAAAATCGACATCCGTTTTGTCTATACCAGCATCAGCTATGGCATTCTTAGAGGCTTCTAAAGCCATAGAAGAGGTACTCTCGTCATTGTTTATCCATCTACGCTCTTTTATGCCTGTACGCTCTACTATCCACTCATCGTTAGTGTCCATTAGTTTAGAGAGATCTTTGTTGGTTACTACGTTGTCCGGCACGTAGTATCCCATACCTGTTATGATTGCACTGTTCATCGGTGCAATTTAAGAAGAAAATGGAAATATGATTCATAAAAAAGCCCCGATACTGAATAGTACCAGGGCTGAATGTTATTGGAAACGGAAAATGTTATTTCAATTTTCTGGCAACTTCTACTTCGCGGAAACCTTCTATAAGGTCAAGCTCTTGTAAATCATTGTAGTTTTTTATCTGAATACCACACTCGTAACCCTTAGCAACCTCTTTCACGTCATCTTTGAAACGCTTAAGTGTATCTATTTCACCGGTGTATACAACAACACCTTCACGTACAATACGTACTTTGTTGTCGCGGAACATTTTACCTTCAGTTTGCATACAACCAGCTACAGTACCCACTTTAGTAATCTTGAAGACCTCACGTACCTCTGCAGTACCAGTAATCTCTTCTTTGAGATCTGGAGTAAGCATACCTTCCATAGCAGCTTTTATTTCTTCTATAGCTTGGTATATTATACTGTATTGTTTTATCTCTACTCCTTCACTTTCGGCTAATTTCTTAGCACTCGGCATAGGTCTTACTTGGAAACCAATAACAACCGCGTCAGACGCTTTTGCAAGAAGAACATCGTTATCCGTAATTGGTCCAACAGATTTTTGTATGATTTTTACTTCTATTTCCTCAGTGGAGAGTCTTAGTAATGAATCAGAAAGTGCTTCACTACTACCATCTACGTCAGCTTTAATAATAAGTTTTAATTCTTGGAAGTTTCCAATAGCTAAACGCTTACCAATAGTGTCAAGTGTAAGCATAGAGGTTGTACGTATTGACTGCTCTCTTTGCAGTTGCTCTCTTTTATTGGCTATTTCTTTGGCCTGAGACTCATCTGTAAGTACCTGGAATGTTTCGCCTGCTGCTGGTGCTGCAGAGAAACCAAGAATGGATACTGGTGAACCAGGACCTGCTATTTTCATTGCTTTACCACGTTCGTTGAACATTGCTTTTACTCTAGCATAGTGTTGCCCTGCTATAAGTGCATCACCTATTTGCAATGTACCTTCGCTTACAAGCATAGACGCTACAATGCCTCTACCTTTTTCTATTTTTGCCTCGAGTACCGCTCCTTTCGCATTTTTGTTTGGATTGGCTTTAAGCTCTAATAACTCTGCTTCTAGACTTACTTTTTCAAGTAATTCTTCTATGTTAACACCGTTTTTTGCAGATATTTCTTGGCACTGGAACTTACCTCCCCACTCTTCCACAAGAATATTCATAGCAGAGAGAGATTCTCTCACTCTATCTGGGTTAGCACCGTCCTTGTCTATCTTATTAATAGCAAAAACAATGGGAACATCTGCAGCCTGAGCATGACTAATAGCCTCTTTTGTCTGTGGCATAACCACATCGTCTGCTGCTATTACAATTATGGCAATATCAGTAACCTGAGCACCTCTTGCACGCATAGCTGTAAATGCCTCATGACCTGGCGTATCTATGAAGGTCATTTTGCTGCCGTTTGCCAACTGCACTTCATAAGAAGCGACGTGTTGTGTTATTCCGCCGGCTTCACCTGCTATCACATTTGCATTACGTATGTGATCCAGTAAGGATGTCTTACCGTGATCTACGTGACCCATTACTGTAACAATTGGGTGACGTGGCAATAAATCGTCTTCTTTATCGTCTTCTTCTTCTATCTCTATAGTTTCGTCAGCATCTACAAAATTTACTTCATACTCAAACTCTTCTGCAACTATCTGAATCGTCTCAGCATCGAGTCGCTGATTTATAGAAACCATAAGACCGAGTGAGAAACACGCTCCAATAATTTCGTTCACATTTACATTCATCATATTAGCAAGATCATTGGCCGTTACAAACTCCGTAACGTCTAATATTTTGCTTTCTTCAATATCCTGCAACTGTTTTTCTTCCCACTTCTTCTTGTGCTCTTGTCGTCTAAATTTACGGGCTTTCTGACGCACTTTGCCTCCGTGTGAGGGTGCCTGTTTGCCAGAAGACATTCTGGAAAGTGTTTTCTTAATTTTGTCTTGTATTTCTTTTTGGGATACTACTGGCTTTTCTCCTGGCTTTTCTCTCCCGCTGCTGCGTTCTGTTCTAAGTTTCTCTGCCGTTACCTTTTCCCCTTTTATACGTTTACGCTTTCTTTTTGGCTCGTCTTTGTCCTTTTTCGTGCGTTTAACGGGTGGCTTTATTACTATTTTACCTAGTACGGTAGTTCCCTCCAGTTTTTTGTATTCTGTATTTACATTTTCTGGAACTTCCTCTAAATTGTCCTCTTTTTTAACTTCTACCGTTTCTTTTGGCTTAGGGGTTACTTCTTTTTTCTTAGCAACGGATTTTTCAGTTTTTTTCTTTGGTGCAGGTTTCTCTATTGAGATTTTTCCTAGTACCTTAAGATTTCCAGTATCCTCATCCTTATTGGCTGGCTCTACCTTTACATCTTTTGGTTTTTCAGCAACCTTAGGTTCTAATACTTCAGGTACTTTCTCTACTTTTGTCTCAACCTTTGCTTCTGGTTTTATTGGTTTTTCAACTATGACTTTAGGTATTATCTCAACCTTATCAGCTGCTGGTGGTTCTGTCTTCTCTTCTTTCTCCGTTTTGGATCCTAGTGTATTGTCTTTTATGAAGATAGTAGACTCAGGCTTAAATTCAGGAGCAGGAGGCTCAGATTTCTGAGTTTCAGTTATTTCGTGTGTTTTTGCATCCTTACGAATGTTTATCTCGAGTTGCTGAGATTCTTCTTTTGCTTGCTTGTCTTTTTGATAAAACCCAAGCAAATTCTGATACATAGCTTCATCGAGCTTGGCCGATATTTTGGATTCTACCTCAAACCCTTTTTCGCTCAGGTGTTCTACGATAGTTTTCCAACTTACGTTGAACTCAGTTGCAACCTTATTTATTCTGTATGTCTTTTTCTTGTCAGCCATCTATTGCTAAGCAGTGTTCGAAAATAATACTTTAAGTCTTTAAAGTAATATTAATCAAATTCTGCCTCTAGTATTTTCTTAATTTCTTCTATTGTCTCTTGTTCTAACTCTGTACGCGATATAAGGTCTTCAGTACCCATATCCAGTACACTCTTAGCAGTGTCTAAACCGATGTTTTTTAATTCATCAATGATCCATGAATCTATTTCATCTGTAAATTCGCCCAAGTCTACATCCATGTCCTCGTCTTCGTTGGTTTCACGGTATACGTCTATGGTGTACCCCACTAGTTTACCAGCCAATTTAATGTTGTGACCTCCCTTGCCAATAGCAAGAGATACTTGGTCTGCGGGTAAAAATACGTCTGCTTTTCCTTCGCTATCGTTGATTGTTATTGAAGACACTTTAGCTGGACTTAAACTACGCTGTATAAGCAGTTGTATGTTAGAGGTGAAGTTGATAACATCAATGTTTTCGTTTTTCAACTCACGTACTATACCGTGTATACGGCTGCCTTTCATACCTACACAAGCTCCTACAGGATCTACGCGGTCGTCATAACTTTCTACAGCTACTTTAGCTCTTTCTCCTGGCTCACGTACTATTTTCTTGACAGTAATAAGACCATCTAATATTTCAGGTACTTCTAGCTCAAACAATCTCTCCAAGAATTCTGGAGCAGTTCGGGACAAAATCACTTTCGGATTAGAATTATACATCTCTACACGCAACACTACTGCTCGTACAGAATCTCCTTTTTTGAAAAAATCACGTGGAATCATCTCACGTTTTGGAAGAATTAGCTCATTGCCTTCATCATCCAAAATCATAATCTCATTCTTCCAGATTTGGTAAACTTCACCTGTAACAATCTCGCCAGAGCGATCTTTGTATAGTTTGTAGAACTCGTCTTTTTCTAGCTCAAGCACCTTGCTGAGCAGTGTTTGACGAGCTGTTAGTATTGTTCTACGACCAAACGAAGCCATGTCGATCTCCTCGATAGCTTCTTCGCCTATTTCGTAGTCTTCTTCAAGCTGTTTAGCTTCTTCTATATTTAATTCTTTGTTTGGGTCTTCTACTTCACCCATATCTACAATCTCTCTATTTCTGTAGATTTCTAAATCACCATTATCGGTGTTTACAATTACATCAAAGTTGTCATCAGAACCGTATTTTCTTCTAATCATGGTTCTAAATACATCTTCTAGAACCCTCATCATGGTGGCTCTGTCTATGTTTTTGAATTCTTTGAATTCTGAGAAAGATTCTACTAGTTGTAAGCTCATTTCTTTTTTCGTTTAAAGGATATTATTACAATACTTTTTATTATGTCGTCAAACGCTACGGTTTGTTTTTCTTTTTTGTGTTTAGAAACAGAAACTTCTATTTCTATGCTCTCTTTTCCCACGCTAAGCAGTTCGCCATTAATGGTTTTTTCTTCGGCTAACTCTATTGCCAATTCTCGGCCAATGTGCTGCGGGTATTGTCTTTTGTCTAGCAAAGGTTCATCTACACCCGGAGAAGATATTTCGTAACGAATGGGCGTCTCGTCTTCGTATTCTTCGTCTAAAATACGAGATACTTTTCGGCTTAATCGTGCACAGGTCTGTATACCCACACCATTTTCCCCATCTATAAAAAAACGCATATCGGTACCTCGTTCATTGCTTCTTATGTTCACAAGAAAGCAGTCTGAAGTGGTAAGGTCCTCTTCTATTATTTGCGTTATGAGTTGTTTTACGTCCAAAATTTTTGCTAAGAAAAAAGGGGTCAGTGACCCCTTCCGTTCTTGGAATATTTCCTGCAAATGTATGTGATTTGTTCATATCTTGCAACTTGATAACAGAACACATTATATAAAACAGTACTTTTGACTGTGAAATCAAAGAATTACAATTGAATGAAGAGCTTACCTACCACACTTAAAATCGCAGTACTAGCTGCCGTATCCAGCCTCTTTTTGGCCAATAGTGGCGGCAGTCCTGGGGGCAACACCGGCTCCGCTGTGGATGGAGGCAGAACCTGTGCCACCCAAGGTGGATGCCATGCAGGTAGACCAATTTTAAAACAGGATATGATAACTACAGATATACCTGCTACCGGGTACGAACCGGGAAAAAATTATCAAATAACATTAAACCCAACAAGTGAAAGAAATGCTCAATGGGGTTATGAAATGCTGGTACAGAGTAGTAGTG
>JAOKFZ010000015.1 GCA_028247315.1 Bacteroidia bacterium
TAAACCAGGCGAATACTTAGACGTAGAGGGTTTCAACAAACTCACAGATGATGAGGATACGGTACTCATAGATATGCGAAACCACTACGAGAGCGAGGTAGGATATTTCAAAGGAGCCTGGTGCCCAGATGTAGATACATTTCGAGATCAATTGCCATTGGTCGTTGGTGAACTGGCAAACCAAAAAGACAAAAAAGTGGTCATGTATTGTACAGGCGGTATCCGTTGCGAAAAGGCAAGTGCTTACCTAAAACACAAGGGGTTTAAGGATGTGTATCACTTAGAAGGCGGAATCATAAAATATGCCCGTGATGCAAAAGCAAACGGTTTGGAGAATAAATTCATTGGTAAAAACTTTGTTTTTGATGAGCGAATAAACGAGCGTATTACAGAAGATATTATTGCAACATGCCACCAGTGTGGCGATTCGTTTGATGACCATACCAATTGCAAGAACAAGGCGTGCAACCTACTATTTATACAATGCCCAAAATGTGCAGACAAGTATGCTGGCACTTGTTCTACAGATTGCCAAACTATAGCCGCTTTGCCCATAGAAGAGCAGCGTGTTCTACGTAAGGGTAACGATGTAGGTGTTCGTATTTTTAGTAAGGGACGGTTCGACTCTAAATAGTCATTGCGTTTTCCGCTAAAAAAGCATGCATAAAAAAAGCCCTCCGCAGATACGGAAGGCTTTTGTATACTTCTTTATTTCTTATCTATACATGACCGAATTTACAGCCTCTGTAACACGTTGTACATTGGGTAACCAGGCATCTACCAGAGTAGCGGCATAGGGTAGTGGAGTATCTCGTGTAGTTACTCGTTTTACAGGAGCATCAAGGTGATCAAACACCATCTGACTCATCATATAGCTTATCTCAGAAGATATAGATGCCAATGGCCATGCTTCTTCTAATACGACACAACGGTTTGTTTTCTTTATGCTTTCTGCAATGGTATGGTAGTCTATTGGTCGTACAGATTGTAGATCAATAAGCTCTACGTCTATACCTTGCTCGGCAAGTGCTTTTACAGCTTCTTCGGCTACACGCATCATTTTACCAAATGATACAAGCGTAACGTCTGTGCCAGCTTTTTGTATGTTGGCTTGTCCTATAGGGATGTAGTATTCTTCTTCTGGTACTTCGTGCTTTAGTCCATACATCTGCTCACTTTCCATAAATATAACTGGATCTGGATCGATGATGGCAGACTTTAGAAGCCCTTTTGCATTGTACGAGTTAGACAAAACCACCACCTTTAGTCCGGGACAGTTTGCAAACCAGTTTTCGAATGCTTGCGAGTGCTGTGCACCAAGCTGACCTGCACTACCTGTAGGTCCTCTGAATACCATTGGACAGGTAAACTGACCACCACTCATGCTGTTCATTTTGGCTGCAGCATTTATCACTTGGTCTATAGCCACAAGGCTAAAGTTAAAGGTCATAAATTCTACGATTGGCTTTAGGCCATTGGCAGCAGCACCGGTAGCTATACCAGCAAATCCAAGCTCAGCAATAGGAGTATCTATTACCCTTTTGGCACCAAACTCATCAAGCATACCTTGACTCACTTTATATGCTCCATTGTACTCGGCTACTTCTTCTCCTATTAAGAAAACATTTTCATCTTTTCTCATCTCTTCGTTCATTGCTTCACGAAGTGCTTCACGTATTTGCAGTTGTCTTGCCATGTCTTTTTTTGCGAACGGCAAATGTAAGAATTATTGGTTATTTCAGAGTATAGATTTGTTGGGTAAGATTTATGATTTGTAACAGAGGATGTACGCATTCAGAATACGCCTATTCCGAATGCAGCCTCCGTCATGGTACATCTGATTGATACGTGTTTTTAATATTCTGACCTTCAAAAGGTAGAACTCAAAAAGTAAATCGCATTTACCTTTTTACTATATAGGGTATTAGTACGTACAGTTCACAAAATAATGTACACCATGAAACAACAGACATATATTTTTATCCTTACACTTACTGCGGCAGTTTTTTTGTCGCAAAATGCTATTGCTCAGAGTGTTAGTGGCACTATAACATCCTTTGCAAGCGAAGCAAAACTTGGCTATGCCAATGTAGACTTATACAAAGAAACTGAGCTAATAGCGTCAGTTTTGGCAGACAAACATGGAAATTTTACTGTAAAACTAGATACCGGAGCGTACCGTGTCGAAATTGTATATGCCGGTTATAAAATGATAACCCAAGAAATAAGAGTGTAAAAGAGAAGAGTATGTTTTTCATAACATTTGGGTTTTGTCCAAATATAATAGAAAGTAATATATTCCTATGGCTTAGGATCAAATACTACGGAGGAGATTATTATCTTGTATATTTACTTATTTAGCAGGTCCTGCCCATTGGATATGCCATGATTACCATCGGAGGAAGTCTGATACCTGGTCTTTTCATTGCCATACTCATGGCTGCTTTTATTTTAGAGCTTATCCACCTCATTTTGCTCAATAAAATGACAAAAAAAAGCCCTCGTAAATACGAGAGCCTATTACTATATTTTGTAGGTATCACTCCTTCTTTTTACTGCAGCAGCCTTTTTTTGCACCACATGCCTTTACTTCTTTTGGCATGCAGCATTTGTCTAATTTGGCTTGCCTTTCTTTGTTCGCTTCCATTTTTGAGGTAGCGTATCCGAGGTTGCTTATTGTCGTATGGATATCGTTTTCAGATACCTTTTTGTCATTGTATCGCACGGTGAGCATCTTCGTCTCTTTGTTCCACTCTGCAAATGAAACGCCTGGAATGTCTAGTGCAGTTTCTATTTTATCTTTACACTTACCACACTCGCCTTTTACAAGTATTGTTTGAGTGATTGTCTTAGCAAATACACCTAAAGTACTTACCATCAAAATTGTTAAAAATATATTTTTCATGTTTCTGTTTGTTTTAAAATGGATTACTGTATTCTTCTTTTGTGAGGAACTCCTCGTCTGTTAATGTCTTCAAAAATGATACCAAAGCTGCTTTGTGGTCTTCGCTAAGGTATACAGAGTCGCGAAGTGCGTGCATATTGGGTTCGTTGCTGAGGTCTGCAGAAGCATCACTCATGTCGCCCAAGTAGTGTTGTACTACCTCTTCTAGCGTACCAAAACGACCGTCGTGCATATATGGGCTGGTTTTCTCTATGTTGCGTAATGTTGTTGTTTTAAATTTATGATTGTCGCGAAGATTCCCATTTACTCTGCCGCGTCCTAAGTCAGTCACGTTGGGCAATCCATTGGTCAAGTACTCTCTACTCATAAATAGACTATTGCCGTGGCAGTGGAAGCAATCTGCTCCAAAATTCTGCGGATTATTGGGATCTTGCTCTTCATTTAAGGGTATGGCTTCGGCATTGAAAATAGTACGTCCGGTTTGTTCCTGTACGGTAAACGTTTCGAGACCTGCCATTACTCTATCAAATTTTGAATTGGCACTTACCAGTGTGAGCATAAATTGCTCTAATGATTTGCCGATTGTTTCATCATTTATTGCCATAGTTCCAAAGGCTTTTTCAAAAGCCTCTTTGTACATGGGAGAGTTACTCAATTTGACCACTACATTACCTATCGTCTCATCCATCTCTGTAGGATCTACAATAGGTAAAAGAGCTTGATGTCTCAGTATGTCAGATCTGCCATCCCAAAAGAATCCATCGAGATGCCACATGAGATTGGCTATTGACATACTGTTTCGTTTACCTTTAGTGCCACGTATTCCTACACTAAAGGACAACCCGTTATCTGTAAATCCGTCTTTTTGGTTGTGACAAGAAGAACAGCTCTGTGTACTGTCTGCACTTAGTATTGGGTCATAAAAGAGCATTCTCCCTAGCTCAACTCCTTCTTGTGTGAGCACATTATCTTTGGGTATACGAGCAGGAGGCAGCAGATTTTTATTGTAGGTAAATGAATAGGGAGTTGTATTAAATGGGGTGTTTGGGACTTCATTTACCACATCTGTACAAGCATATATGCTTGTTACTATAAGTGCGAATAAAAGAAGTTTCTTCATGCTAATTAACCTCAAATTTAGTAAAAACATCACTCATATTACGAATGAGCTTTACAGTAACAGGGCTAGTGGTACTGTGCGAGCTGGTTCCGTCTTCAGCGATGGTAAATATTTCAGGATTTTTGAAAACTTCACTTATATCATAGGTTATCACTGCCGTTTTGTCTGCATCTGTTGCAGAGGTAGAGAATACTGCAGGCATCTCAAAGTCAAGTCTATTCTGAGCTCCGGCAAGATGAAAAACAAATGTTTCATCATCCTTGACTACTTTTCCTTCTAAAGCCGTAAAAATATAGCCACCTGTCCAGTTCCAATGCAATGAGTTGTTGATAGGTGATAGCGGATGGTCCGCCGCATATTGATTTGGATTGCCATGGTTGGTAATAGAATCTAAACCTATAGAAAAGCCTACGGACGTATAGTTCCCAAATGGAATGTCAGTTAGAGTAAAAGTTACATCCCCCTTGTGTGCTTCAATGAGTGCATATTGACCGGCTAATGGTACTTTATTATTGTTGCCATCTATGAGGTAGAATCCACCTAAAAGGTAAGATAGCCTACTCATTTGAACGCTTTCTAAACTCGGCAAGATGAGATCTTCATTATAGGCCATATCCGCAGATCCCATTTTGTGATCCATGGTAATTTTTAGACTGCTAGCGGTGGCTTCGTTCTGATCTATAGGCTCTTCATCTGGGCTGCACGCCGAGAAACCAATTGCCATTAAGCCAAGCAATACATACATCATTTTTTTCATTTCTTTCTTAGATTAAGTACATCAAAAGTGCCATTGCTAACATTATTCCATCTTCTACTATGGTAACATAACTCATAGGAAGATTGAAGACTGTACCGAGACAGGCACATTGTATCTCAGACTTTCTTACTACCGAACGCACAACACCCATT
Organism: Bacteroidia bacterium; assembly: GCA_028247315.1. Lineage (GTDB taxonomy): Bacteria > Bacteroidota > Bacteroidia > NS11-12g > UBA9320 > UBA9320. Next base: position 4,935 of record JAOKFZ010000015.1, read on the forward strand.
AGACTTACAAACATAACAATAGCTGTAACCAAATGTGTTATACTATTGTCAGAATAGAGCAGATAGGAAATGCCCAAAGCTAGTTCTATAAATGGAAATACATAACCATACCACTTTACCTTGGCGGCGATAATATCATAGCTTTGGTAGGCACTAGCAAAGGCTGGTATATCCAGCATTTTAAAGAACGAAAATACCAAGAAAAAGCCTGCCATAAAGCTGGCCATCCAAGGTTTAAGGAGAAAAACGCCGTCACTATAAGCTATTAGCAAGGTCGTTCCCAGTAAATAGAAAACGATAATTGCCAGTGGTTTGTAACTGCGTTGGCTTATTGTAGACGCACGAAGTGCGTCAGGTGTTGCATTGACGTAGTAATTTCCTACGCTTTCTATCAAATTTTCTATGATGTCCGTATGTGGCAGCGGCGTACCTTTGAGTATAGCTATACCTGTTGCTTGATCTATAGTTACTTGTTTTATGGCAGCGTTACTGTAGAGTGATTTTTCTATCTTGCTCACGCAACTCATACAGGTAATCCCCGATATATTTACCGTTGTTTCTTTCATTCTGATCAAATTCTAAGTCTAAATCCACCGTAAATCATTCTCCCAAATATTGGTCCCCATACAAGTCCTGCATCAAAGTTTTGATCAAAAGGATTGGCTGCCTCTTGTATCGGATTCTCCTGTCTAAAATTCAATAGATTCTCTCCACCTATATAGACTTCAAACTTCTTTTTAAATGTCTTGCTTACTTGTGCATTCCAGTTATAGAAGTGTGGAGAATATACGGGTACATATGAGTTAAGTTGAGTGGTATACTCACCCGCAATTCGTTGTGGTCCGTACCATGTAGCGGTAGTACTAAACTGCCAACCGTTTCGGGTACGTTGTGTAATATTGATAAATGCTCTGTGTCTAGAGATAAATGGCTTTTCGATTACACTCGTAGTCCCATTCGCATTTTTATAGGTGCTCTGTACATCAAACATTCTGTAAGCCAGACGCACTGCTGTTCTACGAGCAGGAGCAAGATCCAGTTGCACCTGTGTGCTATTGGCTCCTGTACCGTCTTTGATATTGTAGAAATTTACTTCACCAGCCGTTTCTCTATCTACTACTACTTCTTGAAAGAAGGTAGTATTGAAGTAATCAATGCCAATGGTAGCAGGCATATAGGTGAGCCTAAACTCGTGTTCAAAACTTACTCCAGAGTTTACAGCTACTTCCTGCTCTAGTCCATAGGCAAGGGTAGGGTCTGTCATAGCTATGCTTATGGTCCTATTGCTAGCAAATATGAATTGATTTTGAGCCAAAGGATTACTGGTTCTACGGCCCATGCCCGCTGACATTCTAATGGCTGTTTTGTCTTTATTGAATCTATACTTGCTATGAAAACGTGGTGTAAGTGAGATACCGTATATGCTGTTGAAGTCTGCACGTAATCCACCTACAAGGCTAAAGGTTTCTTTGGGCTTATAGGTGTATTCAAAAAAAGCTCCTGGCACGGCTTCTTCTCGCTCAAATCTGAAGCCAGCATAAGTCTCTCTTATATTGTCATACAGGAAAGAAACGCCCGTTTGGTATTGGTGAAAGGAGTTGCCTATATAACTCTCGTAGAGCAGGTTTACATACACTTGGTCGGAATGGGCATCGTACACATTGTTGTTGGCGTCAGAGCCATATACACTGGTCATTTTGGAGTGGTTGAAATTGTATTGTGAGCCAAAACTGCTATTCTCACGGTCTTTTCTTGCTTTGCCTAGTTTGGCAAAAGCGTCTATTACCTGAGAATTTATTCCGATTCCATACGCATTGTTGTCTCCGTTATAAAATGCCGTTTGTCCTGCCTCTTGTTTGTTGTTATGAAAACTCACATTAGCAGTACCCTCAAAGCCACTCTCGCTATAAAATTGCCAACGGTTCATGATCTTAAAGTCTTGTCCTTTTGGCATGTCCAAAAAGCCGTCTTTGTTTCTATCATTTTCTTGTCCTCTCACACCATAGCGTGCAAGTAATGAAGTAGCCACGTGTTTGTTGATGTCTTTTACGTACATCACGTCTGTTTCAGCACGACCGCCACTACCCACAAATTGATCGAATAAAAATTTCTCTTTGCCAAAGGGCTTTTTGAGTTCAATGTTGATTTGGCCGGCTATACTCTCGTATCCGTTTACAACACTCCCTGCTCCCTTTGTTATCTGTATGCTATTTACCCAAGCAGCAGGTATATGGCTTAGGCCATAATACGAGTTGAGTGTTCGTACGCTAGGCATATATTCTCTACCTATGAGGGTATAGAAGCCATCCAATCCGAGCATCTTAATTTGCTTTGTTCCGGTTACGGCATCGCTAAAACTTACGTCTATTGCTGGAGCGTTTTCAAAACTTTCGGATAGGTTGCAGCATGCTGCTTTTTGGAATTCTCGCTCCCCGAGCAAAACGGTTGTTCGGGGGTCTAGTTTGCTTAGTCCGTAGGATATACGCTTGGCAAAAACGGTAGCCCCTGCCAGCTCATTGTCTTCTCTAAGTACAAAGCGTATTGGTTTTTTTTTATCCAGTATTTCTATGGTATCACTTTTGTATGAGGCGAATGAGGCAATAAGTATGGGTGGTCCGTGGTGGTGTTCTATGACAAACTCTCCGTTGTCATTTGTAAATACTCCTCCAGGGATTTCTTCCCAGTGTACGAATGCTCCAGCGAGCGGTTTGTCTTGGAAGGTTACAGTACCTGTTATTTTGGTATACTCGTGTTGTGCATAGCTTATGTTTGCTATGAGTAATAAAGCAAAGCTTAGTATGTTTTTCATATGGTGAAATGTGTTTTTATAATGTGTTAAATTTTGTAGAAATTGTAGTTAAGCCCAATGTGGTCTAGGCATACTACTCTACTAACACAAAAACACTTGTAAACCAGCCTGAGTGGGTGGTTCTCTGTAGTCTTCAATATGAAAAAAAGCAGTAGTTTTAAGCATAGTGTCTATGCTGTTTCGTTCGCCTCGATAAGGAAGTGTTGTAACAGTAAGTGAGGGGAAATCTAAGACGTCTGCAGCAGCTATATCCAGTATTTGCTGCGGCATGACAAGTTCTACATTGGTATTGCAAGACTTGCCTGTGCTTATGGAGCAGCAGTCAGAGAGCGAAACCGTTGTTTGGTGCGAGATTCCAATAGTGTCTAATTGCCCACAACAAAATGTCAAGTCAAGGTGCATACCCACACTTGGCAGCAGAAACAAAAATGTCAATATGTAAGCTTGCAGCTTTTTCACTGGATACAAAGGTATAACAGTTTTTTTAATGTTTTAGTATTGTGATTTTCAAGTCTTTGGGAGAGAAGAAATAGGAAAGAAAAAAGGCCCGAACAGAGCTCGAACCTTTTACTATTATTCCAATGCAATGCAGATTATTTTGGATCAATACGCATCACCGTATTAGCCTCCGCATCTACGTACCAAAGGATTCCATTCTGGTCTGCTTTTATTCCCATGATAGACTCCGCACCTGTATTTATACGGGCAAGTTCTTCTTTCGTTTCCTTATCGTAGGCAATTATTTCTCCTGTAGCATTATCCGATACGTAGAGGATATCTCCAGAAACTTCAATACCGCAGGGTTTGTTTAGGTTTTCTACCGCAAATACACCCCATTCTAGCCCTTTCATACGTTGGTGGCTAGCAAGCAGCTCATTGACAAGAGGAGCTGATTCTCTGATGCTTCCAGACAATGTGTTCATCCAAAGGATACGGCTATTTGCCGGGTCGCATACAAATAGGATACCAGATACGTCGTCTTCTACAATGTGAGAAGGTATCCCTGAATCATCTCTCTTAACTTCCATCTCATCGAATCTATAGATGATACCATCTGAGTGGTCATGATATCCGGGCCCGTGATCTGCCGCAAAATTATACCAAGCAATGTGCCCATTGTAGCCATCAAACACCCAAAATGCATTGTCTTCATCTGACTCTATCCCCATGGAGTAAGGGCTCCCGTGTAGCATATCAAGATGACTCCCGTTTAGTCGATCACCATTCGCATCTCTTCCAGGATCTATTGCGTATACGTTCATATCACTGCTCCAAAGCGATGGACCGGCAAACGTGCCCCCCTGCCTATTTGCATCTTGAATATTGGAAGATGTTCCAAAATTTTCGTTTGTTTTACTGAACGAAAGAGCCGAGCCTAACGCCATAAAATGCCATGCGTTACCGTCTATTCTGCGTTCTTCTATCTGTTCTGGAGTACCCGCATCGGTTATTGTGATTGTACTAGAACCAGAACTTTCAGTTCCTTTATTGATTACCCATAATTCATTTTCACGTGTGGGGTGAAAATCTAAATCTTGTGGTTCTTGGACCCTATCCGAACTCTGAGCGATTTCTGTAAATGTAGGTGCATCTCTATTTGACCCAGTGTAAAATGCAGGGATAGCACGATATCCTTCACCTCCCTCAGGATTTTTCGCTGTAATCTCTTCCTCATCATCCCTACAGGCCACTGTTAGTAACATAGGGATAAGCAGTAAACACATCCAATTCTTCATAGTTACAATACTAAGTTCAAGTATTGACTTTATGAAATAGTGCCTAACAAATTAGATGCACTGTGATTTAATATGACGCGTTGCTTACTTTTTTAGCATAAATAAAGGACTAGTTAAGTAGAATTTTTTGTTTCAAACAGTGTTGTAATTGGATTTAGAATTTGTAAGAAAAACCTATTCCTATTAGTCTTTTGAACTGTGTACGAGGACCCGTGACGGGATTCCCTTCACCATCCAAAATTGGGTTACTTCCCTCAAATAATGGCACGGCAATGTCGTTATCGTGGATAACCGTTGTAGACAGACTGACACCTATGTAATCCGTAAGCTTCATATTTACTATTGTTTCCCAGTTGATGTCAATATTCACTCTGTTTGCAGTGTTGACATCTGTAAAGTTATTGAATAGATTTAAGGTTGAGACTAAATTTATCTTTTTAGTCAGGTCTTTATCGAAACGTAAATTCATTAAAGCCCCAAACTCTGCTCTATAGTTGTCGTTATAAAATTGTTGTCCTTCAGCATTTAGTTTGGCCGGAATATAGATGTTTTGAGCAGCGATAGTGTCATCTGACACAACGGTAAATTTGCCGGTTGCTGGTGAAAGGAAGACACTGAAATAACCTGTAAAGTTGTAGTTGAAACCTAAGGATGCAGTAATATATGCCGGAGCCAAGAAGCGTGAGATTTCTTTTCTATCAGCATCGGCAATGGTTTCATCGGTAAAGTCAAAACCGGGAGCAAATTGTGATCTAAAGTTAACGAGTGCAGAATAGGATAGTTTTTCTGTGATACCATAGTTCCCTTTAGAAAGAAGGTTAATTCTGTCCTCATTTTTACGGATATCTTGGCCTTTGTTTTGAATTAACCCATAAGCTAAATCTAAGTTATTTATCCACTCTAGTTTGTCTTTTTTGTAGTTTCTGTGGATATTTCCAAGTGCCGATATTGAGTTAGAAGACACACCTCCTGCGGCCCAGTTTGTTAGACCAAGTGAGTTGAAGTTAAGTGCTCCAAACCCACCTTTATCCCATAACAATGGGGGTGTGAGAGCTGTTACTCGTGCTGCAGCAGCGTCCACGAGTGCCTGTTGTGCTGCAAGAGATTCTTTTGCAGTGTTAAAGGATTTTTTGGCGAGGTCTAGCTCTGTTTGTGCGTTTGCAAAAAATGCCACGCATATCATTAAGGTTGTTAGTTTTGTTTTCATTTCAATATGTTTAATTTATTAAATAGACATAAGGGAGTGTCGCAGAGGCTAACTCATAGTAGTGCTAAAAGTACTTAATCAAACTCAATCAAGATTTGATTTTTTTCAACTTTATCCTGATTTTGCACAACAATAGACTGTATGATTCCATCTTGAGGAGACTTGATAACATTTTCCATTTTCATGGCTTCAAGAATTATTAGTTCTTGCCCTTCAGTCACTTCATCGCCCACTTTGACAAGCACGTTCAAGACTAAACCTGGCATCGGAGCCTTTAGCTCTTTGAGCTTTCGTTTGCCACTTTCCATGCCCATGCTTTTGAGCAGTTTGGCTAGTTTATTTTGCAGGGTAGTGCTTATTGTCCGTCCGTTGATTAGCACAGTGAGATTACCTGTTGAGGTATTTTTATCGAGTACTTTTATGGTGTACGACTTGTTGTCTAACGCCATATGATAGTCGCCATTGGGCAAGGTTATTATATCATAATCAATGTTAGACTCATTTAATGCAAGACGGTTAGCAACATTATGTATCTCAAAATTGCGGTTATTTACTTCTATTTGGGCCATGTCAAGGTGCAATATACTAATAGTTTAGCAAAACTTCACTCAATGGTTTGCGGTCTATTGAGGGTACTACAGCACTGTCTGCTGCGTAGCCCACTGGCATTAATAAAAATGCTTTCTCATTGGTAGGTCGTTCTAGAAGTTCAGCCAAAAAATTCATTGGGCTTGGCGTATGTGTTAGACTTACTAGACCAAGTTGGTGGATAGCACTAAGCAAAAAGCCACATGCAATACCTACGCTTTCGTTTACATAATAATTTTTGGCCTTGTCGCCATTAGATTCTATGTCGTACGATTTTTTGAAGACAATAATTATGTAAGGTGCTGTAGTGATGAATTCTTTTTCCCAATTGGTGCCAAATTTTCTCAAGTCATTGAGCCAGTCGTCGCTCATCCTGCCGTTGTAGTTGAGGTACTCTTCTTTCTCAGCGGCTTCCCGTATTTTAGCTTTATACGTTTCGCTAGATACTACGACAAAGGTCCATGGCTGCTTGTGTGCACCGCTGGGTGCAGATGCAGCTATGCGTACCAAATTATCTATAACCTCAGGAGGTATGGGATTATCAGAAAATTCTCTGACGCTTCTTCGTCCTTGTATAGTTTTGTTCAAGGACCTGCTGGCGTTAATTAGTGCTTGATCATTATCAAACTTGACGGGGTGGTTATACGGGACGAATTCTTCAGACATTTTGCAAAATTATAGCTTTGTACCTATAGTTCGGCGGTCGGTATTATTATAGGGCTGTCGAGCGGCTCCAATATATCTCGTTCAAAATCAATTTGACCTTCAGGTTGATTGTAGTTATGTTCCCAATCGTATTTTTTGCCAAACATCCCTCGGTGTTCCACATGCTTTGGAATTCTCTGATCTTTTGGTCGTTTAAGTCTCATGCCGTGTATATATTCATGCCTATAAATGGCACTATGCAAAGCCAAGTACTTTTTGATTTGCAAACAACTGATTTTAAACGATCAAAATGTGTTCAACAAAATTATAAAATTCCGGAAATGGGATGATAGTAAGATTTGGCTTTAAACATGGACCATATCTTATAGTTAATCTTATTTTTGCCACTCGAAAAATTATGTCAGTTTTAGTCAACAAAGATTCTAAGATAATTGTACAAGGATTTACCGGTAGTGAAGGAACTTTTCACGCCGGTCAAATGATAGCGTATGGTACACAAGTAGTAGGTGGTGTTACACCTGGAAAGGGTGGCCAAACTCATTTGGAGAAGCCCGTTTTTAATACGGTAGCAGACGCAGTATTAGAAACTGCAGCAGATACGAGTATCATATTTGTGCCGCCACCTTTTGCCGCAGATGCAATAATGGAGGCTGCCGAGGCAGGTATCAAGGTGATTGTATGTATCACAGAGGGCATACCGGTTGCTGATATGGTAAAGGTAAAAGCTTATTTAGGTACTAAAGACAGTAGACTAATAGGTCCAAACTGTCCGGGTATCATTACTACAGATGAAGCTAAAGTGGGTATAATGCCCGGTTTTATCTTCAAACAAGGTAGAATCGGTATTGTGTCTAAGTCAGGTACATTGACATACGAAGCAGTAGACCAGGTTGTGAAAGCAGGAATGGGATGCAGCACAGCAATAGGTATAGGCGGAGATCCTATCATAGGTACTTCTACCAAAGAGGCTGTAGAACTACTCATGAATGACGACGAGACAGATGGTATAGTAATGATCGGCGAAATAGGTGGAGGCATGGAAGCTGAAGCAGCTCGCTACATAAAAGAACACGGAACTAAGCCCGTAGTAGGTTTCATAGCTGGAGAGACGGCACCAGCAGGACGCACAATGGGTCATGCAGGAGCTATAGTAGGTGGCGATGAAGATACTGCAGCTGCTAAAAAAGCAATCATGCGAGAGTGTGGAATACACGTAGTAGATTCGCCAGCAGGTATAGGGGCTATGATGGCTGAAGTGTTGAAATAGTACGCACTATACTTTAACAATATACGAAAGCTTCAAACATTTGTTTGGAGCTTTTCTTGTGCCCCTAAAAATCACTCTACCGTATGGGCTAAGCTTGCCGTTTCATTGTACTTTATGGTTTGTGCAGGTGTTTCTGCAACACGTTCCTCATCTGCCACTAGAAAAAGGGCAATATCTGTTAGGGCATTGGCACTATCGTGAAATAGAGGTTTTATGGTGTAGTTTAGTGTTGCAGGATGCTGGGTTATATCGTCAGACTCAAAGGTGTATTTTGATAAAGTGCCTCTGCCATCACTGCTTATTTGTCTTACCAAGTTTTCGTTGAGGTACACACTGTATGACTCTATGTAGGCACTATTGGATACGGTAAATGAAATGTGCGACGAGTATTGGTCTGCATGCGTTTCCTTTGCCTTGTCTGTGCAACTTGCAATTAGCAGAATACCGATAAATGAGATAAGTAGTTTTATCCTAAAACCATACCCGTGCAAATACCACTTTTTACCCAAAAAATTAATCTCCTTCACTTGTGCATTGACGGACAAGTAAAAGGGAATGAGTAAGAGTAAGAAAGCTCGCATACGTATTTTCCAACGTACACAAATATATACTTATTGTGAAACGACTTCTGGTACTATTCTTGGTTTTTCGCTCTGTACACGATCTATTATGGCCTTGAGGTGTTCTGGTGTGGTGCCGCAGCATCCACCAATGATATTGAGAAAACCACTACTCGCAAACTCGCCCACTACAGCACTCATGCTTTCGGGGGTTTCATCATACTCGCCAAACTCATTGGGTAGTCCTGCATTTGGGTGAGCAGAGATTCTACACCAGGCTTTGTCGCTTAGCTCTTTTATAAACGGACGCATTTGGTCTGCACCTAAGGCACAGTTGAGCCCAATGCTCAGCGGATTAGCATGGCTTACGCTGTACCAAAATGCTTCTACCGTTTGACCGCTAAGTGTTCTGCCACTGGCATCTGTTATAGTGCCGCTTATCATTATTGGAATATCGAAATTTTGTTCATCTTTTAGTTCCAAGATAGCAAAAATGGCGGCCTTACAGTTGAGTGTATCAAACACCGTTTCTATCAGAAAAATATCTACTCCACCTTGGGCGAGAGCGTCTGCTTGCTGCTTGTATGCTACTACCAGCTCATCAAAATTGATGGCTCTGTATCCTGGATTGTTTACATCTGGAGAGAGTGAAGTGGTCTTATTGGTAGGACCTAAGCTTCCTGCCACAAATCTTGGTTTGTCTGGATTTTTGGCCGTATAGGCATCTGCGGCAGCTCGTGCGAGTTGTGCAGATACTTTGTTCAGTTCATCTACAATATCTTCCATATAGTAATCGGCCATACTTACCGTAGTACTATTGAAGGTGTTGGTTTCTATAATATCTGCTCCTGCCTCAAGGAAATCATGGTGTATCTGTGAGATGATATCTGGCTGGGTAATGCTTAGCAAGTCATTGTTGCCTTTTAGTGGGTGTGCATAGTCACTAAAGCGGCTTCCCCGATACTGCTCTTCGTTGAGTTTATGCTTTTGTATCATTGTACCCATAGCCCCGTCTAAAAAGAGTATGCGGTCTTGTAATAATTGCTCGATTATATGCATGGGTGCGAAGGTAAATTTGTTTGATTACAATTAACGATTTTACGAAAGGAGTCTGACGATTTGTTCCTAAAAATTTAGGAAGGTTATGAGGTTAATTTGATCTCTTGAGCTCGCTTCAAAGTATTGGTTCATATACCCTACCTCAAATTTTACTCGCTTGTTCAGCTTATACCCCAATCCGCCATATAGCCGGTTTCTGTCAAATAGTGTTCCTGTATTATTGATAAACAGTTCGTTATACGCCGATAGATAGATGGTTTTGTCTTCCAACTTGGGTTTACTCAATGGCACATTGAGGGACAAAAAATAACGAAAACGCATTTTAAAATTGTGGTCTACCCATCGTTGCTCAAAGCGGTACCTGTGCTGTATGCCTACTCTACCTATTTTTTGTTTGGTAATAAATTGTTGGTATATACGGTGTTCAGGGACACCTATCTTGCCCTCTTGCAAGGGTACATAATTTTCACTTTGTATGAAACCATAGCCAAGTAGCACATTGTGGTTGCCTGGAGTAAGGTTGTATCCTATGCCGGTCCTAAGAAGGAGTTGCTCCATATCGCCAATGGCGTTATAGTTTCGGTACTGTACTTCATGGTGCCAGTTAAGCTTCTTATTTATGTTCTTATTGCCAAAGTAAAGTAGCCAATTTCCTAATTCACTGCTTTGAGCCAAACAAAGAGATGGTGTTGCTATCATAAGACCCAGTAATAGTCTGAATGCGAAGTGTTGCATAGGGCAAATATTTATAAAAGGAATTTGCTATGCAAATGATATTCTTAGAATGATTTTCGATCATTTATCCCTATAAAAGCGAGGTGTTGTTACACGCATTAATAGTACTTTCGCAGGAATAATATGAACGCAGATATTGCCATAGTAGGAGGAGGAATAGTCGGCTTAGCCACAGCCTATCATTTGACACTAAAGTATGCAGACAAGAAGATTGTAGTTTTAGAAAAAGAAGGAGAACTTGCTTTTCACCAAACAGGTAACAATAGTGGTGTGATACACTCTGGGCTCTACTACAAACCAGGCAGCCTAAAGGCTAAAAACTGCATAGACGGATACAATATGCTCCTTGCTTTTTGTAATGAGAACGATATACATTTCGAGCTATGTGGTAAGGTGGTAGTAGCTACAGACGAGAGTGAGATTCCGGCGTTGCGTACTCTTTTTGATAGAGGAAGAGAAAATGGTCTAGAAGGTCTAGAAATGCTGGATAAAACCAAGCTAAAAGAGATAGAGCCGCATCTAGCAGGTGTGCAAGCTATCCGCGTACCGCAAACGGGCATAATCAATTATAAAAACATATGTGCCAAGTTAGCAGAGAAAATAACGGCAGCCGGTGGCGAGATACACTTACACACACGTGTAAAATCGGTAGAAGAAAACGAGGATGGTGTGCAAATTGTCACTAACAAGAGTTTTGTAGAGTGCCAAATGATGGTAAACTGTGCGGGTCTTTATAGTGACGAGGTAGCCAAGATGCACTTGGGCAGTGTAGATACCAAAATAATTCCTTTTAGAGGAGAATACTTTGAATTGACGAATGAGGCAGAACACCTAGTGAAGCACCTTATCTATCCCGTTCCTGATCCTGCGTTTCCGTTTCTTGGTGTACACTTTACGCGGATGGCAGATGGAGGTATAGAGGCGGGACCTAATGCGGTTTTTGCTTTTAAGAAAGAAGGATACAAGCGTACTGATTTTGATTTCGGAGACTTTTTTGGTAGCCTATTATGGCCTGGTTTTCAAAAGGTAATGTTCAAGTATTGGAAAACTGGTCTGGGCGAGATATACCGTTCGTTTAGCAAAAGAGCGTTTACAAAAGCACTGCAAAAACTGATACCGGAAGTACGCGAGGAGCACTTAGTAGCGGCACCAGCTGGAGTACGTGCACAAGCGTGCGATAGAACGGGTGGATTGCTAGATGATTTTAAACTGGTTACCGAAAAACGGGCTATTCATGTAATAAATGCTCCGAGTCCTGCTGCTACTTCAAGTCTGAGTATAGGTAAGACCATTGCAGAGATGGTGGAGTTGTAATTCTTCTTTTCTATTCTATCAAGAGTCTAGTGTCATTTGTTTTAAGGTTGCTTACCCTTGCTGTTTCGATTTGGCAGCAATTTTTCACGGAGAATGGTCTGCATGCCATAAAAATAAAATGTAAAACCTGTAGAAACGATCCTTCTAAAGCAACACAAATGCAAAATATAGAGCAATAGCTGTTACAGTTATTACTTTCATAAGGGTACCTGCTATGAAACCCAGAAACGAACCTTTGGCACTTTGCAGTGCGACTTGAGACGTTTGGCCTGATTGTTTTTCGCCTAGATAGGCTCCTGCAAAAGGTCCAACTATAATGAGAATTACGGCTAAGCCTGAGGTGAAAAAGGTAAGCACTACGGCTACAATAAGTCCTAAAGTACTGCCTCTGGAGCCTGCTTTTGTACCGCCAAATTTTTTGGTGCCCCATATTGGCATGTAGTAATCAATAATGGTAATGAAAAGGGTGAACCCTCCGAGTATTATGAGCCACAAGAAGTTATTCTCAGCCATTTCTGTCTTGGTGCTTTCGTGTATGAGTAGAAGCAATAGTGATCCGTATGCAAGCGGAGGTCCTGGTAGTGCAGGCAAGATGCTGCCAACGAAACCGATAATGATTAATAAGATACCTAAGATGATTACAGCTATTTCCATAACTACAATAGTACACTACCCGTAAAGGGTAATGCCACTAAAAACGAATAAACCTAAGGATTTTAGCTATAGTGAGGGAAAAAGAATGTGGAAACGAAATACATTGTAACTGTGAGTATGAAAATAACTTGGAAGATTGAACCTCCGAGTAGTTTGTCTTTACTGCTTGCATTTTCGCCGTCGGTAGTCAATCTTTTTTCTGATAAATAAGAAACGACTCCTACTACCACCAATAAAATTGGGATTACAAAGAAGACTGCCATCATATTCTCTCTGGCATGCGTATTGAAAAGAGCAAGGAATAAAGCCCCCAAGGATAAAATAGCACCCGGCAGTTTTGGTAATTGTGTACCTCCAAAAGATGATGCCAAGATTAAAATGCTTAAAACGACTAATATATTTTCCATGTGGTAAGTAATTCTTTTACGTCTGCAAAAATCAAACATTCGGGCAACTTGACAAGTATCGTATTAAGTATTTTTTTCGGGAAAGTGGATTTTAGCCTATTTGCGTACTTAAATGGATGTTAATATATTTGTAATGAGAAGGTTAAGTTGTTTTATAAATGCAGTCTAAATTATATGTTTGGTGTAATACATACGGATGGACTTTAAGCAATAAACAGTTGAATGACTAGGGAGAGTGATCCTGATTGCGGGTTGTATGGTGTTCCTTTTTTGGCAAAAAAAAAGGCTATACGGATATATATGTTCGCTAAACACTAAATTTGAAACAGAGATGAGAAAAATCACAATTTTAGCTGTTTTTGCAACACTGTTCATTTATGGTCAAAATGTAAATGACACACTGGTGTACATGCAGTATAATCTGCTAAACTACCGAAATATCAGTAATTTTTGTACGGCGAGTAATAACAATCCTTCGGATAAAGAGGGGTACATGAATACTATAGTAGACTATGTTAAACCAGATATTATAGCGGTGAATGAAATAGTAGGAGATGGCGGTACCGCAGCTAAGCGGCTTATTGACAATGCACTGAATAAAGATGGACGTAACTACTATAAGCAAGCCAACTATACAGGAAATAGCAACCTTACCAATATGCTTTACTACAATAAAAATAAGCTAGTACTTCACCGTCAAGATCAAATTGATAGAGCACTCAACGGCACTACGCTAGTGCGACTCATAGATGTATATGAACTTTACTATGCCGACCAAAGTGAGCTAGACATGGGAGATACTACGTGGCTCGTATGTTATGTAGCACATCTCAAAGCGAGTAATGGTTCTGCCAATGTAACACAACGTGCTAATGCTACCGAAGCGGTGATGAAATACCACGAGGATACCTACAATGCAAATAAGAGCTATGTATTCTCAGGTGACTTTAATATGTATACCAGCAATGAACAAGGCTTTATTAATCTATTGGGTTACTCCAATAAAGCCGTACGTTTCAAAGACCCTATTAATAAACCAGGGTCTTGGAATAATAGTGGTAACTTTTCTTCTATACACACACAAAGTACACGTGCAAGTGGGAGTTGTCACAGCGGTGGCGGATTAGACGATCGTTTCGATTTTATACTGTGTGGGCAAGAGTTACTAGACAATGAGCGTGGTATGGGCTATGTATCAGGCTCGTATGTTGCGGTGGGCAATGATGGTCAGCGATTTAACGGTAATATCACTGATGCTGGGAATACCTCTGTGCCTTCCAACGTGCTAAACGCATTGTACAACATGAGTGACCATTTACCAGTGACTCTAAAAATAACGACAAATCGTACAACGGCTAGCACAACAGAAAAACTAGCCAACAACTATTTGGTGATAACTAATCCTATAGAAAACCAGGTGCATTGGAAAATGCAACTTCCGATAGCTGGCATATTGCGTATTAGAGATCTACAGGGCAAAGAAGTATTTACAGAGCATGTAAAGCCTAGTAGCGAGTGGTATACTACAGAGGTGAGTAGCTGGATAAATGGAGTGTACTACGCGAGTTTCACCACAGCCGATGGGCAAGTGATTCGTAGGAAACTAATGAAGATGTAAGATATAAAACGTATTAATCTTGAAAACTAACTTGCCTCAAAGGCTGCTATAGTTTTGACCCTATTACGGGTATCTCTTTTCTATGCATCCAAAGTACACTGGCACTGAATACGAATACGATTACGGCTAAGAAAAATAAGTAGCCTCCATCGCCTTGCACTTCAATACCCAATTGGGTAAGGTGAGATACAATAGCCCCACTTATTACACCAATCGACAGCCCAGCACCTGCCCAAGAAGTTTTGGGTATGAGGAGAAGTACAGCAGCGATAAGCTCTGCAATACCACTCCCAATACGGCCGTGAGGCTCTAGTCCAAGGGTTTCAAAAATATACACACTCTCTGGTGCGGCGGTGAATTTAAAAAATAAGGTCTGTAGTAGTATTATGGCAGGTATAAGTCTGAGGATAAAAGGCATGTATTTTTTCATAATCATACTACAAGTATCGTAAACATTAATTAAAAAATGTCATGTGTGTGTGCGAAATAAATAATCGACTATAAAAATTAAGTGGCTTTTTAGGTTTGCTTTTAAAGGTGAAGGTTGAAATAAGAAACATTCTTATTGTACAAAGAAATAGGCGATCAATACAGCCCGGGCCAAAAAGCATCTACCAGATGATGGACATCTGTTTTGTATTGATTTTTAATTATCGATATAACGTCGTACCGTATATTGTTATGCAAGTCCTTATCCAGTAAAAAATCTTCTGCACCTTGGGCTAGCATGTTGATCTTGCCTGTGCCTACGGATTCTTCTGGATTGCCGTACTTGTCCGTTTCACGGGTTTTTACTTCTACTATTACTATCCAGTCTTCTATGGAAGCAATTATGTCGATTTCCGATCTTCTGCTGCGGTAATTTCTGGCGAGAATTCTGTAGCCCTTGCTTATGAGATGAGCAGTGGCTATCTCTTTTCCTTCTTTGCCGAATTGTTGTTTGTGTTGTGACATTAACTGTGGGATTAATAGAATTGAGAATGCTTACATGGATTTTAATTCTTGGATAGCTAAGTAAGCCATCAACCCACTACCTACTTTCAAGGCCTTTTCGTCTACATCAAACGTAGGCGTATGCAGCATAGATGTTATGCCACGTTCGGTGTTTCGTGTCCCTAGTCTATAAAAACAGGCAGGAATTTCTTGGCTATAGTAGGCAAAGTCTTCTCCAGCTGGCCATATTTCGAGGTCTTCTACATTCTCTGTTCCCAAGTATTCTTCGGCCCATATACGAGCATTTTTACTGAGGTCTTCATCATTTTTGAGGAAAGGATATCCTTTGCGTACTTCGGCCTCGCAAGTAGCACCATGCATCGCTGCGGTGTCGGTGCATATTTTCTCTATGAGTGTATGTGCTCGAATTCGCCATTCTTCGTCATACGTGCGAAAAGTTCCCTCCATCAGCACCTCATTTGGAATAATGTTGGTTGCCCCATTGGCTATTACCTTGCCTATGCTCACCACACTAGGTACGCTTGGTTTGCTATGACGACTTACCACCGTTTGTAGTTGAGTGATTATTTGTGCGGCGATCACCACAGGATCTACATTCTGGTGGGGATGAGCTCCGTGCCCACCTTTGCCAATTACTTTTATGTGTATCTCGTCTGCACTGGCCATATACAGTCCAGAGCGAAAACCTACTTTTCCCGCATCTATGAGCGGCATCACGTGTTGGCCGAGTATCTTCTCTACACGTGGATTTTTAAGTACTCCGTTTTTGATAAGGATGCTTGCTCCGCCAGGTAGTCGTTCTTCTCCTGGTTGAAAAATACAACGTACGGTCCCCTCAAATTCACCTTTCAATTCATCTAAAATGCGTACAGCCCCAAGCAGACATGTAGTATGCACATCGTGACCGCAGGCATGCATTTTGCCCTCATTCTTCGATTTATATTCTACGTCGTTCTGTTCTGTAATGGGCAGGGCATCTATATCCCCACGTAGAGCGATGGTTTTACTCTCAGGTTTTTTCCCTTTTATATCTATGAAACCGCCCGTCTCGGTGATTTTCTCCAGGTCGTACCCATTGTCTTTGAGTTTCTGGGCAATGAATTTAGTAGTTTCATATTCCTCAAAACTCAATTCTGGATGACTGTGCAAGTACCTACGCGTAGCTACTAAGTCATCAAAATGCTGTTCTGCGAGTTGTGTTATCCTATCTGATAGGTTCATAGTTCAAAGGTAAATGATTTTCAAGTAAGCTCACGTTTGCAGTTGAAGGGTTTCTTGTAACACGCTTCTGTGCTGAGTTCTTTCTTACAGAGTATTATTGTTTATTTGTACCACGCAATGATACCACAGGCCATCATAGACAAAATCTTTGACGTAGCTCCCATAGAGGAAGTGGTAGGAGAATATGTTACCCTGAAACGTGCTGGAGCAAATTACAAAGGTCTCTGCCCATTTCACGACGATACCAATGCGAGTATGAGCGTATCGCCAAGCAAGGGTATTTTCAAGTGTTTTAGCTGTCAGCAAGGGGGTAACGTTTTTCAATTTGTAATGGAGCACGAAGGGCTTTCTTATCCGCTAGCTATTAAGCACTTGGCAGAAAGGTACAACATTCCTATAGAAGAAGGACAGATAGATGTAAATGAACTAAAGGAAGAAGCTCGCATAAAAGAAGGGGTGTACGCCTGTTTAGAATTTGCCAGAAAACATTTCAATGAACGACTTAACGACAGTCAAGATGGCAAGGTGATTTATAAGCCTTACCTTATAGAGCGTGGCATCAATCAGCAGACTATTGACAAGTTTAGCATTGGACTTAGTGGTACGCACAAGAGCCATTTGTTAGACGAAGGATTGAAAAGTGGCTACGGAGCACAGCAATTATATGACGCCGGACTCGTAAAAAAGATAAATGACGATGATGGTATCATACAGAGTAATCTGAGAGATACGTTCATTGAGCGTATTGTTTTTCCTATCTACAATGTGAGCGGAAAGGTACTCGGTTTTGGTGGCCGAATAATAAAAAAAGATACCAAAGCACCGAAATACCTGAATAGCCCAGAGACGGTAGTCTATGAAAAACGCAAAGAGCTGTATGGCCTAAGCGTGAGCAAAAACGACATACGCGTAAAAGATCAGGTTTTCTTGGTAGAAGGCTATATGGACGTGGTGAGTCTCAATCAAAGCGGTGTAGAGAATGTGGTAGCCGCCAGTGGTACAGCGTTTACCGAAGAACAGGCACGCTTGCTTAAGCGTTTTACACATAATATTACCATGCTATTTGATGGTGATATAGCTGGAGTAAATGCAAGTTTGAAACATGTAAAGACGTTGCTTGCTGCAGATTTGAATGTAAAAGTGGCACTATTCCCTGAGGATGAGGATCCAGATAGTTTCATACAAAAAAGAGGAACGTCTGAGTTTCAAGCCTACGTTATCGAAAAAGCTCAAAATTTTATAGAGCTAATAGTAGAGGTGAAGATGGGCGATAACAAGCACGATCCTATCAAAAAAGCCGAAACTGCACGTAGCATTGCAGAGAATATTGCGGCGTTGCCAGATCCCCTAAAACGAGCAGCTTTTATTAACGAAACGGCAAATCTATTAGCGATACCAGAGCGTATCTTGATAGACGAAGTCAATAAATTTAAACAAGACAGTCGCAAGCAAAAAGAACGAGAGCAGCGAAGAGATGATAGAGTACAGGAGCAACAAAATGCAACTATACCTGCTGATAGTCCACCTCCTGGATTTGACTATGTGCCCGGTTTCACGGAGTTTCATTCATCGGACGCACTAATCACAGACAAGAAAAACTACCAAGAACAAGATTTATTAAAGACACTCATTCTCTATGCGGACCAAGAGTTTGATGAGGGACAGAACGTAGCTCAGTACATTTTCAAAGAATTAGAAGAAGATGAAATATGGCCTATATCTGGGGAGTATGCGGAGATTTTTAAAGAGGCACAGGTATATATAGAAGAACATAAAGTTCTCAATGAGTTGTATTTTATACGTAACTCAAAGACCAGTAAACTGGCAGCAGATATACTGAGCAAAAGGCATAGCCTTAGCCCTGGATGGGAGGAGAATTTTGAAAAAATAGTGAAGACAGATGTTGATAATTATAAGCACCAAGTAGTGCAAAATCTGAATTATCTGAAGCTAAATCACATTGAAATGTTAATGAAAGAAAATCAAGAAAGTCTCAAAACTGCAGATACCGAAGAGGATATAATCATCTATCAAAATTTGCATGCAAACCTGCAAGAGATAAGAAAAAAAGTGACAGACCAAATAGGTGCCGTAATATTGTAGTAATGACAAACGAGTGGTTATTCCATATTTGCAGAAATGGACTGCGATTACCCTTAGGTATTTATCTTAGGAAAATACACTTTGAAAACGTACAGAACTTCACTAAAGACGTCCCTGTACTCATTGCGTGTAACCATCCCAACTCATTTTTAGATGGAGTTATTTTTGAGCACATTTCAGGTAGGCGTGTGTATACACTTGCTCGTGGAGATGCGTTTATGAAACCTGTGGCTAATTATATGCTACGTAGTATGCGTATAATGCCCATTTTTAGGGCTACCGATGCAGATACCAAAATCGCTCGAAAGGGAAATGCTGAAACCATGGATGAGTTGTATGAGCGTTTCTCATTGAAACACTGCATACTTATTTTTACGGAAGGAATAGCCTATCCAGAGAAAGCACTCAGAAGACTTAAAAAGGGAACGGGCAATATTGCACTAGAAATGCTAAAACGCAGTGACTACACTATGGATCTGCACGTAGTGCCAACTGCCCTTAATTATACTGATTTTGGCAAGCAGATGCAGACAGTTCATGTAAGTTACGGTGAGCCCATCCGCTTGCTAGACTATGTAGATTTGCTGAAGGAAGATGAGAAAGCTTTTATGGATATGGTAACGGAAAAGGTACAAGTCAAATTTGAAAGTGATGTAGTGATTACTAAAGGAGACTATACCGAAGAGAAAGAGTTTGTACATGATCTGATGGTCAATGAAAACTACAGGCCACTCGTTCATAAGTCTATGCGTCCGTGGAAATTGTCTATAGCCAAAGCAAATGCCATGGATGAAGGTCTTGCTACTAAGGTTAAAACATATCAAGCAGGATTAAAAAAGCATAAGGTACTGGATGCCAATATTGGCAGACGTTCATTTGATTTCTTATCTACTCTATTGGCCATCTTTACATTCGGCATTAGCTTTCCTGTATACTTGGTTTGGAGTTTGCTTATTGTAGGGGTAAAAGCTCTTGTCGAGGCCAAGTTCAAAGGCATCGTTTTTAGAGATTCCGTAAAAATTGGATTTGGCATGATTGCAGGCATGTTTCTTACCATCTGTGTCTTTGTAACACTTTCATTTTGGTTTAGCGGCTCCCTATTATTTCTTACAGGTGTGTTGAGTATCTACGGTGCTATATGTTGGTTTAGAGTAAAGGAATCTTTGCCTTACCTTAGAAATGAACTGAGATGGTATAGCCTAGCAGATGACATTCGTCAAGATCTAGCAGATCAGCGGGCCAGTATCGTAGCCGACATTAGTTAGGTTTTTGCTAAAAAAAAGCACCCTACTGAGTGGAGTACTCTTTTATTCTCAGTAACGGATTAGTGCGTTACAATTACTTTTTTCACACTTACGGCATCACCGTCTCTTACTTCTAAAAAATAAGTACCAGCTTGCCATGTCGTTGTTGCTATTTGCTTGTCGGATGTTCGGATTATCTCATTCCCTATCGAATTGTAAACAGTGGTGGTCTCCATATTGCCTTCTATTTGAATGTAATCTGTAGATGGGTTTGGGTATACCTTTATTTCAAATTTTGTTGATTCTTTTACCGAAGCTACAAGATTGTTTTTCAAGTCTGCGGTCCATATACCTCTACCGTGTGTGTAGATATATAATTTTCTATCACTGTCTCTCAGCCTTATTTGATCTATTGGTACGTTTGGAAAACGTGTTTCCTTTTGCCAACTCTGGCCAGCATTGAGCGATGTGTATAGTCCATAGTCTGTTCCTACTAATATATGGTCACTCATATCTGGATCTACTTCTACCCAGTTCACTGGTACACTTTCTGGGAGGTTTGCACCTATATCATCGAATATGGCAGAGTCAGAATTCGCATTACGAATTCTCCATATTCTGCTGTCCGTATCAATATTCACAAATCCACAGTATATCGTTGTTTCATCATTTGGATCTACTTCAATGCAGCCAATAGTACCCCCTAAGAATGATCGATTTGCAGGTAAGTTCCCAACTTCCCAAATAGGAAGTTCTTCACCGGTGCTTGCTGTTGCCGCGTTATTCACATAGTACAATCTGGAAGCGGTTCCTCCTAAATAAGCAATTGGGTTCTCGCTGTGGCTCAATCCTACCGAGAATGATTCGCCCAAAACACTATTAGTTAGTGCTATCCACGAATCGCCTTGGTCTGTGGAACGGAATACTCCATTTCTAGTTGGCACATAAATTTGATCGCCATCTCGATTATTTATTTCAAAAGGGTTTATAAACCAAACGCCATCATCTCCACCTACTTCATTGCGAATAAAGTTGCTAATTCGTTGAGTCCCTGTAGGACTCTGTCTTCTCATATTCAAAAACTGAGAAGAGACGTAGCGTATACCATCATCCTGCTGATTTACGGAGCAGAATGCACCATCCCCACCGTTTATATTTGCAAAAGAAGGTATGCCGTTGTTGCTAAACCGTGTGCCGTTGTCTTGAGTTCCACCTATTACGGAGTTACCAGTTGGGTAGAAATGACCGGCATAAAACTGAGTAATATTCAAGCCATTATTCAAGCTTGTGAAGCTATTCATGTTTATTTTATTGAATCTATTAACACCAGCATCATTTCCTACCAAGAACTCATTATCATTTATCCACGTGACCTCGTGGTAGTCGGCATGGGGATCCGCCATAGTTCTCCATGATTGTCCTCCATCACTCGAGTATGTAGGATCTACGCATAGGCTAATAACAAAATTGGTGTCTCTTGGTGCTGTAGACAGCTTGAAGCAATACCAAGCTTGAGCATAGCTCACATTAGCGGGAGGGTCTGTTAGTCTATTCCAGGTGACACCACCATTGGATGTCTTGTACAAACTGCTGATATCGAAACCATTAGAAGAGGCTAACTGTGCATACATCACAAGTGGATAGTCTCTTACATAGTCAAAAGATATTCTGCTATAACCAGAAGTGGGCCAGTCGCCACCGTTCATTCGAGTAGCAACCAGTGTTGTTTCATCTATATCTACTATACCGTAAGCATTTACGGCTATAAGTATGTGTCCATCTTCACGGACTTCTATTTCATGAATACGTGTACTTGTGCTGTAGATTCTGGTGAACGTTTGTGCAGCATCTGTACTTCTCCATAAGCCACCTGAGTGTGTTGCCACATAGATGGTACTGTCAAATACAAGGGAATGCTCTACATCCCATATACCTGTAAGCGAAGTAGTCATAGTATGTTCTAAGTGTTGGAATGATTTGGCTCCATCTTCAGATTTGAATAATCCTAAACCGCCAAGGTCTGCAGAGTTGCCAAATGCTTCCCCCGTTCCGTAGTAAAAAAGGTCATTATCAAAAGGACTCTGTGTGATACTGGTGGCAGATAATGTTGGAGCGTAGTCATTTAATACGTTCCACTCAATTCCTGCATTTTCGCTTATCCATATACCCCCAGACACTCCCGCACAGAGAAACCTGTTTGGGTTATTATAGTCTACCAGTATAGATCGGGTACGTCCACCTACATTAAATGGACCTATCTCTTTAATGTTTTCTAAATTGTCCTCTGCTTTTTTATATCGAGTTTTGTTCGTTTGGTCTGCTTTGTACCATTGCATTGCCAGTCCTTTTGGGATTTCGCCGTTCTCGTCCCCTTTTAGCTCACGAAAGTGCTCAACCCAACCCGGATGTTGCCCTTGACTTTGCACATTTACACCTTCAGATTTATTCCATCGCCATATACCAATAGAACTTATCAGTAGTAGAACTACACCTATGCTTAACTTTTTGTTCATCTTACCCATGAGTAACGTTTTAATCCTTCTTTCTGTTTAGCCCCATACTTTTCAGCATCCAACGAGGCAACGGTTTTAGTGCATCACGCTTGCGGAGATCAAGATACCACCCTATTTTTTTGAGGATGGCTATTTTGTGTGTCTCTACAAACTCTATAAGTGTGCCGTCTGGATCTTCAATATAGCTGAAGTGTCCTGCCGCCTCTCCCATATCAAATGAGTTAGCACTATCTACGGTAAAAGGGTGTCCAGCGACTTCGCACTCTTCCTGTAGTGCTTTCATTCCTATTACATCGAAGCAAAGGTGAATAAAACCAAGGTCACCCCAGTATCTCCCTTCGTAAACTTTCCGTCCTTTTTTGTCTAGGTTCTGTACGAGTTCTATTTGCGTTTGACCCAGTAATGGGCTAAATCCTCCTTTACGCGGTTTGCTGTGTGTGAGTATAGCTCGTTTAAAATTACTCTTACCACTCTTTTGTGAGTTGAGGTCTGCAAACGTTCCTTCACCCTGCCACTCTACCTTGTCGTATCCTAAGATAGAGCTGTAAAATGCGATGGATTTTTCAATGTCAGATACCCCAAGTATGGCACCGTATACACCCCCAGTGTTATCACCACGGTCTTGAAACCACTCATCTGATTCTATGATTTGAAAAGAATTTCCATATGGATCTTTTACAAAGAAATGCTTTAGTCCGTTTGGTGTTGTTTCCACTTGGTTAGATACCAAGTAGGTTTTATCAAAATCGGCAAATGCCTTGGATACATCTGGGCTTTTTATCTTACAAATATTAATACCTAGGTCTCCTAGTTTTGGTTCAAAACTACTAGCCACTGGCGTTCGGCTGGTGTATTGCCATATTTCAAAACCACCACCGCCTTGCATGTTCATAGCGAGTATGGCATGTCTATCGTGTGGTTTGCCGCCAGTATAAGGAAGCATGAGCTCTGCTGTAGCAGCTTCTTCAAAAACTGGCACATCCATATTTAAATTTTTACGATACCACGTCCATGCCTCGTGAACGTTAGGGATGCCTATCCCCATTTGCTGTATTCCGCTTATTTCTTTTTTCAAGGGTGGCGAAGATACTTTAAGGAGTTTTGGTGGGCAAATAGAATTTGCTGAATGGACTAGCCGAAGAACTTCAGGAAGACGATTAGTACTTTATGTCCAATGCTTTATACAGATGGCTGAGGGTCCAAGCAGGTCCAATCATTAAAAACTGTATGTCCTTCACAAAAGAAGGTTTTTTACCTTCATGATTATGCCCAATGAACTGAACAATCCACGCAACAATAAAAATACTAACCATTATAACCCACAATGGGACAAAGTTTAGTGTTTCGAGCTGGTGTATTCCCACCAATACCAGAGCAGAAAAAAGGAGCATTCCTATAAAAAGTGTAAAAGACAACCTCAGATAGTAGAATAGTCCCAGAACAATAATGACCGAACCAAAGTGTATATAGGGAGCTAAGCCATGGGGTACGAAGCGTTCTAAGACACCGCCGGTAGGAATGAGCGATAGCAGTCCGATAAGGCTGAAAAATATAGCTGGCACACAAAAGTAGTGGACTATTTTATTGAATTTCGTTTGATGACTTTCACCATATTCTGCGAGAAGTGCGTCTATTTTTTTCATTTTGTGTATTTCTAGTGTGCAAATAAAACACTACTTCGCACTCACTCGCTTGGCGATAAATCGAAATAACCAAGGAGCGTAGCGTTTGAAATAGATCATCAGCACCTCACTGCCACCAATGTAAATTTCAGTTTTCTTATTTCGAATCCCTTTTAGAATAGCACTCGCACACTTCTCAACGGAAACACCATTTTCTTGTCCGGGGTCCATCTCAGCGTGAGCTTCACCAGTGCCGGTAAGGGCGTTTTTACTAATGTCAGTCTTGATCCTGCCTGGGCATACCACCATTACATGTATATCAGTGTTTTTTAGTTCCAACCCAAGTGCTTCGTACCATCCGTGTAGTGCGTGCTTGCTGGCGGCATAGTAGGAGCGAAGCGGAAATCCAAATTTTCCTGCAGCACTGCTCATGGCTATGATACTACCCGTATTGCTCTTTTGCATAAGAGGCAATACGGTCTTGGTAAGGTGTATACTCCCAAAGAAATTTACCTCCATCAGTTTGCGTCCTACCTCATTCTTTGTCTCAGACACCAGTGCTCGTTGACTTACTCCTGCATTATTTATCAGAATATCTACTTTGCCGAATTTGCTATCTACCTGTTTTACAGCGTTTTGTATAGCAAGCTCGTCTGTCACATCTAGAGGCAGGACATAGCTGCTTTTAAGGGCTGCTGCTACCTCATTCAATTGACTTTCTTTTCTACCAGAGAGTATGATGGTGTTATTGTCTTTGTTGTAGGCTAAAGCTAATGCTTTCCCTATGCCACTTCCTGCTCCTGTTATCCAAATTATAGTGCCCATTATGCTGTATGCAAGATTAAGTAATTATCAAAGAACGCGTATTCCAAATCTAAGGTACGAGAGTATTTGTCTTTGCTTATGTGTCCCACTAGTGTTCCGCTTTCTTCAAGCCTTCGGTGGTCTAGTTTCATATGCTTTTTAAAATCCAAAGACTTGAGTCCGTAGTGCTTGTACATAGCCTCTTTGGCACACCATATCATATATAGACCGCGTAAGTCATCCGCTAAAAATGCCGATTCATCTTCTCGTACAAACTTGGATTGTATTCGCCGAACACGCTCTGTGATTTCTTCCATATCTAGCCCGCAATCTCGCTCTTTGGTATACATGAAACCTGCGTACTCGCCAGCGTGGGTGATACTTATCTTATGGTCCTCACTATCAAAGTATGGTTTGCCGTACTCATCTTTTTCTAGTATATCAAAATCGGGACAAACAGTACATGCAAGTACACGTGCAGCTATGTTATGTACGCTTAACTTGTCCATATCCAAATTGGCTTGCCAGCTAAGTGGCAATAATGCAGTGAGTTCATCTTTGGACTCAGTGATATGCCAAAGTGCAACTTTTCCATTCTTTATATGTTTCTTCGTATGTAATGGCACGTAGACCAGATATTCAGATTACAAAAGTAGCACAATTTGCAGGGCACAAGGATTCTATATATGATTTTGTATTGGACAAGGAGACAGAGACGATATACTCTGCTTGTGCAGGAGGTTTTGTAGTGAAATGGGATATACATAACCCAGAGGAGGGCACGATGATTCTTCAGGGTGGGGAGGCTTTTTATAGTATTACTAAAATGGGCAATAGCCTAAAAGTAGGAAGCAGAAGCGGTAAGGTATATACGGTAAACCTATCTTCAAATATGCTGGAAGATACTTCTCAGCTACACGAAGGCGGTATTTTTTTTATTGGTCCCAAGTATAGTGGGGGTGAAGATGGCGTGTTGCTGAGACCCAAAACAATAGCAGATGCTATTGGTGGCAATTTCAATAAGAATTCAATGTTACTGGCTCTGAGTAGTCTTCGATGTACTGCGGCGTCTGAGACATCACTTTTTGTAGGTGCGTCTGATAACATTATTTACCAACTAGATAAAAGTACCTACGAGGTGCAGAATACGCTAATGGGACATACCAACTCGGTATTTGCTCTGGCACTTATAGACCAAAACACACTGGTAAGTACTGGCAGAGATGCTATAATACGCGTATGGGATATAACCATTGGCAAGGAAGTACACTCCGTTGCTGCACATGATTACCAGGCAAAGAGTTTGAGCTACAATGGGACTACGCTACTGAGCAGTAGTATGGATAAAACCATAAAGCTATGGAGTGACAAACTGGACTTGCTTAAAGTAATAGATATAGAACGATACGGCGGTCATACAAACTGTATCAATAAAGTAGAGTGGATAGACGAAAATATGTTTGTAAGTTGTAGCGATGACCGCAGTCTGCTGCTTTGGAAAGTAGAAATAATATCCTAAAATTGACCCAAGCAAAAACCAATGATACTTAGCGACACACGAATCTTAGAAGAAATAGATAAGGGAACCATCTTAATTGAGCCCTTTCATAGAGAAGACTTAGGTACCAATAGCTATGACGTACATTTGGGTAAGCACCTTGCGTGCTATACCAATAGAGTGCTGGATGCTCGTGAGCACAACAAGATTGAGCATTTTGAGATTCCTATTGAAGGTTTTGAACTACAGCCTGGAGTACTGTATCTTGGTGTTACTGAGGAGTACACAGAGACGCATGCACACATTCCTTTTTTAGAGGGAAAGAGTAGCACAGGACGATTGGGTATAGACATACACGCTACCGCTGGTAAGGGTGATGTTGGATTTTGCAATACGTGGACACTAGAGATAAGTGTAACACAACCCGTGCGTGTATACAAAGGTATGCCAATAGGCCAACTCATCTATTTCGTAGTAGAAGGAGTAGTAGAGGTAATGTACAATAAGAAGAAAAACGCTAAATATAACAAGCGTACCATCAAGCCTGTAGAGAGCATGATGTGGAAGAATAAGTTTTAGGCTTGCTCACTATGTTCTTGTCTAGAATGAATATCCTAGTGTAGTTCCAGCCCAAATTTATCGTCGGTAGCTTCAAGGTGTCGTGCACACAATGAATTTGACAGACACCAAGGTGGAACAGAGATTCGGAGTAATAAGGTCTTTAAAGAAAAGAGCTGTTGTTTAACTCACAAGTGTCCCGACTTGATTTCCTTCCACTACGCTGAGTAGATTTCCTGGCTTGTTCATATTAAAAACAATGATGGGTAATTTGTTTTCTTGGCAAAGAGTAAATGCCGTCATATCCATAACCTTTAGGTTTCGCTGTATCGCTTCAGTAAAGCTGATTTGATCATATTTGGTAGCGGTACTGTCCTTTTCTGGGTCTGAGGTATAAATACCATCTACACGTGTCCCTTTGAGAATGACATCTGCTTCCATCTCTACTGCTCTAAGACTCGCTGCTGTATCCGTAGTGAAGTATGGGTTCCCCGTTCCTGCACCAAAGATGACCACTCTACCTTTTTCTAGGTGTCTGATTGCTTTTCTTCTAATGAAAGGTTCTGCTATCTGCTCCATTTTAATGGCACTAGTAAGGCGAGTGTATACACCTTCATTTTCTAATGCACCTTGAAGAGCCATAGCGTTGATTACCGTAGCTAGCATACCCATATAGTCTGCGTTGGCTCTGTCTTTCATTCCACCTTCTACACCACTCACTCCGCGAAAAATGTTACCTCCACCAATGACAATGGCGACTTCTACACCTGTTTCTTGTACAGATTTTATTTCTCTGGCGTACATAGCAAGGATGCTGCTATCAATTCCGAACTCTTTGTCGCCAAGCAAAGCTTCGCCACTCAGTTTTAGTAATATTCTTTTGTAAGTCATTGGTTGTTTGGTGTTTTGGGAATAGAGCGAATTGGAGTTTCCTCCGCTTTGCGTGGTATCGTCAGGTTTGATTGGCACATTGCTCATTCAAGGGTCAAAGTTAATCTGAAAATGGATAGTTTGGCAATAAAAAAAGTCCCTCGCTGGGCGAGAGACTTTTTGGAATTATTTTTTTTAGTAGCTTAAGCTCCTAATTGGAATCGTGTAAATGATTTTACTTTAAGGTCTGCATTTACTGATTTCAAGAATGCAGCTACGTTCATAGAACTATCTTTTACGTAAGCTTGAGCTAAAAGTGTATTGTCCTTGAAATAACGTTGAAGTTTACCATTGGCTATTTTATCTAGCATCGCTTCCGGCTTACCTTCTTGCTCTGCTATTTCTCTCCCAATTTTAAACTCTTTGTCCTTCACTTCCTGTGGTACTGCATCTGAATCTACTGCGATAGGATTCATGGCTGCTATTTGCATCGCTAATGATCTACCTGCTTCTAATGCAGCTTCCTCTTTTGAATTGAGAGCTACAAGTACACCTATTCGATTTGCACCGTGGTTGTAAGCAGCTACTCCTTCTGAAGAAACAAGAGCATAATTAGATATTTCAATTTTTTCACCGATGACAGCTGTTTTATCTACGCATATTTCACCAAGTGTTTTTCCTTCCCATGGTGTCGCAAGTAAAGCATCTCTATCCGCTACTTTGTTTTCCAATGCGTAGTCAGCTATGCTGTTTGCAAAAGTCACAAAATCCTTATTGATTGCTACGAAGTCAGTTTCACAGTTAACTTCTACGGCAATACCAAAGGTATCATCACTAGAAGCCTTTGCTATAGACAAACCTTCTGCTGCTTCTCTATCTGCACGTTTTGCTGCTTTCGCCGCTCCACTTTTTCTCAGAACATCTACTGCTCCGTCAATATCTCCGTTAGACTCTTGCAAAGCTTTCTTGCAATCCATCATACCGGCACCTGTCATTTGTCTTAGTTTATTAACCAAAGACGCTGTAATAGTTGTCATTCTTCTATTAAGTATATGAAATGTGTTTTATGAAATTAAAAGACTAAGCTTCTGCTTCGGTTTTTGTTCCGTCTGCAATTACTTCTTCTGTCTCTTCTTTGTCTTTCTTAGCTTGTTCCTTAGCCTGAGCTCTTTCTTGAAGACCTTTAGCGATAGCATTAGTTACCTCAGTAATTAAGATATGAAGAGACTTTGCAGAATCATCGTTTCCTGGTATTGGGTAATCCGCTTTAGTAGGATCAGAGTTAGTATCTACAATAGCAAAGATGGGTATGTTAAGCTTTTGAGCTTCTTTTACTGCAATGTGCTCTCTTTTCACGTCAACTACGAAAAGTGCTGCAGGAAGTCTGTTCAAATCTTCTATACCACCTAAAACTCTAATAAGCTTTTCTTGCTCACGAGTCTTCATCAAACGCTCTTTCTTGTTCATGTTATCGAACGTACCATCGGTTTTCATTTTCTCGATAGCTTGCATTTTTTTGATAGACTTACGAACAGTAGCAAAGTTGGTCAACATACCACCTAACCATCTTTGGCTTACGAAAGGCATATTTACTTTTTTTGCATTCTCTTCTATGATCTCTTTTGCCTGTTTCTTAGTAGCTACAAACATAACCTTGCGGCCAGTTCTTGCTATGTTAGCTATGGCACTTTGAGCTTCGTCTAGTTTAGACGCAGTTTTGTTAAGATCAATAATGTGAATACCATTTTGCTCCATAAAGATATATGGTGCCATTTTGGGATTCCATTTGCTGGTAAGGTGACCAAAGTGTACACCTGCGTCTAATAATTGTTCTGTAGTTGCTCCCATGATATTAACGCTTACTAAATTGTGTTTTCTTACGTGCTTTTGGTTGTCCTGGTTTTTTACGCTCCACAGAACGTGAGTCTCTTGTTACGAGTCCTCTAGCTCTAAGGGCAGGTTTTAGCTCAGCATCCATTTCTACCAATGCTCTTGCGATAGCAAGTTTGATAGCGTCTGCTTGGCCAGTGGTTCCACCGCCGTCTACGTTTACCTTTATGTCATATTTACCTTCCATCTCGCATACTGCAAGAGGTAAATTAACATAGTATCTTGACTCTTGAGAAGCAAAGTACTCTTCTAACGGTCTGTTGTTGACCGTAATAGCACCTTTACCTTCACTCATGTACACACGAGCTACTGATGATTTTCTTCTCCCAATTGTATTTATAACGTCCATATAATGATTAAATCTCTAATTTGGTTGGCTTCTGTGCCGCATGTGGGTGCTCAGCTCCTACATACACGTGCATGTTGGTAAACAGCTTTCTGCCCAATCTATTTTTTGGTAACATACCACGTACTCCTCTTTCTACAAGGTCTCTTGGTTTTTTCTCAAGCAAGTGTTTTGCAAGTGTTACTCTTCTACCCCCTGGGTATCCACTAAAAGTCTCGTACTCTTTCACGTCCATTTTATTACCAGTCATGGTAATTTTTTCAGCGTTGATTACGATAACATTGTCACCACAATCTACGTGTGGTGTATAATTTGGCTTAGTTTTACCTCTAAGTACTTTGGCTACTTCAGAACAAAAACGACCTAGCGTCTTTCCTTCAGCGTCAACTATAACCCACTGTTTGTCAACAGTTTTGCTATTAGCTGATATGGTTTTGTATGATAATGTATCCACAATTAAACTTTTTTATTCTTAAAAATCGGGCTGCAAAAGTACCACTTTGCTCCGTATATTCAAACAATTGCGTGGAAAATAAATACTGTGTATAATCGACCAGATATTTTGCAAAATTCTACACCTGTTTTTGCCAATACTCTACGTCTATCCATTCTTCTTTTTTGAATCCAACCTTATCGAATCGGCCGATTTTTTTGAATCCCAGCTTCTCGTGCAGTTTTATGCTCGCTTGGTTAGGAATAGTAATGCAAGCAATAGCATTCACAATATCAAAAAGAGGCAAAGACGAAAGCAAGGCGTTGTAAAGTCGTAGACCCAATCCATTGCCCTGAAAATCAGGATGTATATACACAGTAGTTTCTGCACAGTGCTTGTAGGCTGCTTTGGTTTTCCATGAAGATCCGAAAGCAAATCCTGCAATATCAATGCCAAGTGTTATGACTAGTACAGGATACTTATCTTGAAGTTCTGCAATTTTGTGGTGCATTGCGTCGGTAGAGATGGTCTCTGTGTCGAAGGTAATTACGGTATTTTCTATGTAGTGATTGTAGATGTCAGCGATAGAACCGGCATCTTCTTGGTTGGCTTCTCGTATGGCTGTAGATATCATGGTTTATTCTCCAGTGAGTTCACCCATTTCTATCACCAGTCCGTCTATAGCAATGGTTACGGGTATCTGGCACATAAGTCGGCTGCCCGCTATATCGAGTACAAACGCTTCATCGAGCATTGCTTCTTCGTCCTCGCTCATTTCTGTGAGTTCGTGATCGCTTTTTACAATACAATTGCACGTAGCACACATGGCCATACCGCCACAAGTTGCTTTTATTGGCAATTCATTTGCTCGTATCGCTTCCATTACATTCATACCCATGTCTGTAGGAGCTAGTATCTCGTGTGCAGTACCTTCTAGGTCTATCACATGTATGGTTATCATATTTTCCACGAGTGCAAAGGTAAATAAGTTTAGGTCTTAGATAATCTACTGCTTGGTTGGGTTCAAGCCATTTTCGAATACTATTTTTTTTCTATTGCTTGCGGTAGATAAGCTATCTGATTTACCGTAACAACTAGTAAACATATATCATCATTTGAACAAACTCGTCAACCAAGCGTTAAAATGAATTGGGTTTTTTTAGTGTCGCTAACCCAGAATCAACAATCCATAGTTCGTGTCTCACATATATCGTACCTTACCACCTCCCGGCAGCTTCCACCGCTTTTCGTACGCTACCGTTTTTGAGTAAGAGATCTTTTGCTGTGTATTCATCTAATCCCGTTTGCTCCATAATCATTCGTGTGCCGCGAATCACCAATTTCTTATTGCTTAGCTGCATATCGATCATGCTATTGCCTTGTACGTGGCCTAGCTTTACCATTAGGCTAGTGCTTATCATATTGAGTATTAATTTCTGAGCCGTACCACTTTTCATACGGGTGCTTCCTGTTACGTATTCTGGACCCACTACCACCTCTATCTTATGGTCTGCCATTTTGCCTATTTCACTGTTTGTATTACAAGCTATCGCACCACAGGATACACCATTTGCTTTGCATTGCTCTAGTGCTCCTAGTATATAGGGTGCTCCGCCGCTAGCACTTATTCCTAATACAAAATCACTTTTGCTTATGGAATGCTCTTGTAAGTCGTACCATCCTTGTAAAGGGTCATCTTCGGCGTCTTCTACTGCTTCACGTATAGCAGGGTCTCCTCCCGCTATTATCCCTACTACTAGTCCTTGTGGCACGCCGTAGGTAGGAGGACACTCGCTGGCATCTACAATTCCGAGTCTTCCACTTGTACCACTTCCAAGGTAAAAAAGTCTACCTCCATTTAGCATTTTGGTATAGGCCGCATCTATAAGAGCTTGTATGCTATCCAGCTTTTTTTCTATGGCTAGTGGTACAGTCTTGTCTTCTTGGTTCATCCCTTGTAGGAGTTCCAAAGTAGATTTTTGGTCTAAGTCGTCGTGGTTGCTAGTAGCTTCTGTAGTTAGCATTGTTTTTCTTTTAAAAATTTCCTAAAACGCTAAATGCAAGTTTCTTATGCGATGTTTCTCCATCAAGATTAAATGCTTCTAGCAATATAATGTAGTTGCCTACGGATATTTTGGTGCCATTTTCTATTATCCCGTCCCAAGAAACAAATCCACTACTGCTGAGTGTTTTATTATTGACGGGTTGGTAAATGAGTCTTCCTGCGAGGTCATACACATAACCGTTTAG
The DNA here is from genome assembly GCA_028247315.1 of Bacteroidia bacterium. Lineage (GTDB taxonomy): Bacteria > Bacteroidota > Bacteroidia > NS11-12g > UBA9320 > UBA9320. Next base: position 37,861 of record JAOKFZ010000015.1, read on the forward strand.
CACAGTCCCATTCGTATTGAGATTATAACTTATAATCAATAAATCTTCGTATCCATCTGCATCTGGAGAAAATGTGTTACGTTGTAAATGGATTTTTCCTTCCACACCAGATACATCTACAAATTGAGAATTCTTATATCCTGGAGTGGCAAAACCAACACTTGCACTTGCAGAATGCCATTTGCTAGGGTCGTAACTTTTTCCTTCAAAATTAATACGCTCTAGGCTCACGCCGTTCACATCACTAAGTAAGGCAAAATGTTGATCTTCGCTGTACCTCACAGAATCAAGTACTGATCCTGAATAGTCAAGGAGTAAAATAGTTCCATCATCGTTACTCATAGGAGGTAGAGATTTTAGTTGTATCAAATTACGAGCGGCTTTGTATGCTGTTTTAATCGCATTAGAATCGACGCAAATGGCAACATATTCTCTCGGATAAAGAATCTCCTTGTTAGGGGAAACGTCGACTTCATTTTCGCGTTGGTCGGTATAGCGGGCTACGACAAGCGTACTGAGGTCAATGTATTTTTCGCTCGCATTGTAGATTTCTATAAAGTCCACGCCATCTTCTTTTGGGTTAAAAAGAAGTTCGTTGATGAGTAAATCGCCCATTATGGCTGGGGATGTGCTTACCAGCTCGGTGTTAATATCTGTACGCGAATTACCAACACAATCTTCTAAGCTTGCTATACGCAGTTGGTATATGGTATTGGCTTCTAATGTAGAAGCAAACGTGAGCGTAATGGTTTTGATTGCTTGGGTAAATACGACGTTTGTCGGTTGCTCACCACTGGGTTGTAAGGTGAAGTTAGTAATGTCAAGATTTGAAGATTCCGTAGGTTCTTCATTGAGCAAAAGCTCTATGTTATTGCTGCCTATGATGACTGCCTCAAGTAGCTGCGGAGCCACATTGTCTGGGTTTTTACCAAAGACTGAATTGATCGCACTGGGTGTTCCTCCGCTCAGATCTTTACTAGCTATCCAGTTGCTGGCAGCAGAGCAGTTGCTTGCAAAGTCTATTCTCTCTAGGGCGTATCCTCCACCTTTTTTATCGTTACTCTTATAAAAATCGTCTGTATATGTTACAGCATCTAAAAGCTCGCCATTCGCATTTTTGAGTTCAAGAGCATCTCCACTATTGTTTAAAGTGGGGAAACCACTTACGGCAATTACGTTGGTATAGGCTGCAAATAAATCTTCAGTCCCTTCTTTCACAAGTAGCACATGACCTCCGGGAGTTATTTGACTTTTGGGTAAAGAGACTGGTACTCCGCTATCACTAAATGTGCAATTTTCTAAATTGAAATCTTGTGCTGATGGGTTAACTATTTCCACGTATTCGGCACCAGGAAGACCAATGGCAGGTGTGGGGTCGGCAAAAATTTCGTTGATTAGTAAATCTCCAACCTGTGGTATATTAAGTTGCAGATAGCTAAATGTTACAACAGTATCTAATTGGTTGCCTGCAAGGTCACTTAGTTGGTTTATAGTCAGTTCGTAGTTGTCATTTACTAAGTCGTTTGTATACGTTAGTGTAACCTCATTCCCATTTATACCCACATTATCTGGCGAGCCATATCCATTGTTTAGTGAGAACGTCGTGCCCAATGTGTTTGCAGCTTCATCTGTGGTGAGGGTTATGGTGTTTTTATTGGTGGCTACAGTAGTGAGGATGGCAGGTTCTTGCAGATCTACAATCAGATTGCCTACATATATATCATCATAAAAATGTTTAAGATGAAAACTGTTCGTGCTCTGCTTTATGGCAAAGCCAAAGTATGCACTCGATGTCACATCGTTATCTATCGCCATGCCTTCTAGCTCGTAAGCATCTCCGCCCGAGTAGTCTGCACTTACAACCCACGATCCAAATGCTCCTTTGGTGACCTTTATGCGTATGTTTTTATTGTGCGTCTTGTTATCGCTCCCATCTGTGAGTTGGGTTTCTGTGCCAGCTACTATTTTGTAGAGCGAAATTTCATCTTTCGTATTGCCTATTCGAAGAAAATAACCGTTTGTTACGATCGATAGATTAGCTTTATCAGCCATTAAGAAGACATCTGTATAGTTGGCCCCAGAAGTGTTCAATTTCATGTTGACCCTAAATCGCCATTCCAAATCACCTTGAGCAGCACTACTCGCTGTACTCAGGTAGAATAGGTCAGAAATGTCGTTTGAGTTGCTCCTTAACTCTTTGTTTTCTATGGTGAATTTTGCAACATCACCACTCCATGTCGGATTTATTGTAAAATTCCCATCACTAAAATCTTCGGTGAACTGTGCCCAAACGGAGGATACTACACATAGAGTTAGTATGGAAGAGAGTAGTCTCATTTTGTAGGTCGAATTCTGTTTTTGATTTCGTTGTATATACCCACAAAGGTGAGATGATTGAGCGGAAATTCTAAGAAAACATGTAAAACACTCAGGAAAAATAATGCACCCAATCCTAGTTTATAATCGTAAATATACAAGCCAATAGAGGCTATCCATATAAGACCCGCCGAAAGGAGTTTTACCTTAGAAACTTTGTGCCAGTTTATTACTTTGGTTTTGCTAAACCAGTTGAGGTAGTGATAGGTATATGCAAAGGCAATGAAGATTTGCATTTTAATTGCCACGGTAGATAGCATGCCTTGTGAGGTAATGTAGTTGCCAGGCTTGCTCCATCCTAAGAAGGTGGCAATGGCACCATTGAGCTCTACAAATTTGCTGCTACGCATAGCATCGAGCCAGTAGCCAGTGAGTGTGTAGTCTGCGGCCTTTGGTCGTTGGTATACGATGAGAAAAAGTATAGCCAAAAAGACCATCAGACTAATATAGCCAGAGACACTTTTGCTTTTTAGTGCACCGTATAGGATGAACGCTCCGGTGAAAATATATACATGTATTACGGTAGGTAACATTAAGCCGATTATCATCGTATAGGCATTAATACCATTAAGAAAATATGCGGCAATTAGGCCTACTGCCATTAAGGGGTATCGTAGCTCTCTTCTCTTCACAAAAGTCATGAGGATAGCAGTATAGAATGCCATGAATATGAAGCTACGCTCGTATTGGAGTAAGAAGTCGGAGATAGGTTTAAACCAAGAATTTTGTATCAATTCATTCCAACCTGCAGTGGTACTAAAGTTGCCAAACTGATGATATGCAAAGCCAAAGGTGAGCATAGCACAGAGGAGTACGAGAATCCATGCATCTTTCTTATTGGTGGTAAAGTAATTTTTGTTGTCCAACCAGCCGATTTCTGTAAGGTAGTGCAGTGGTCCTAAGATGGCGTATGACAGCAAGAAAACATGAAAAGGCAATTTCACAGCAAAGATAAATGAGAGAATCATCAATCCGATATTGATATAGTCCAGTTGTTTAGCCTTCACTTTTGACAAAGCTAAACCAATAAATGGCGGAGAACATAGATTCAATGTTATTTTTTTGCTATCAAAAGGTACATTTGTAAACAATAATTTTAAGAAACAAAAAATGAGAAACGTATTGAATCTATTGGCTCTATTGAGCATCACTGTGTTGTTCTCTTCTTGCTGGCCACCCAATACGATAGTGGATAAAGAAGAGTCTGTGAATGAGGCGTGGGCTAATGTAGAGTCATCTTACCAGAGAAGACTAGACTTAGTAGACAACCTTGTAAATACGGTAAAAGGAGCTGCTGAGTTTGAAAATGAGACCTTTGTATCGATAGCTAAATCTCGTGCAGGGATACAAGAGCCTACGGAGGCTATGCTAGGAGATAAAGATGCTTTGGCTACGTTTTATGCTGCCCAAAAACAACTACAGAGTCAAGCTAGAATGATGTTTAATATCTCAGTAGAAAATTACCCAGAGCTTAAAGCTACGGATGCTTTTAGAGATTTTCAAGCTCAGTTAGAAGGGATAGAAAATAGGATAAATACGGCTAGGACAAAGTACAACGGGAGTGTTAAGGGGTATAACTCATACATCCAGAAAATACCTGGAAGCTGGTTTGCTGGAGACAAGGAGAAACGTGATTATTTTGATGCGGACTCAGGTAGTGAAAAAGCTCCAAAAGTAAAATTTTAAGGAGTACGCTACACTATTCAAATGAGTATATGGAAATGGGAACCTCTTAATCCAAACCAAGAGAGGCAGGTACAAGAGGCTATTGCAGCCGCAGAGCTCAATACATCTGGAGAGATACGGGTACACATAGATAAATGGTGCAAAACCGATCCTCTTTTTAAAGCAAAAAATCTATTTGGTCATCTCAAAATGAACGAGACCAAAGGGCGAAATGGTGTGCTCATTTATGTAGCGATGAAGGAGAAAAAATTTGCTATAGTGGGGGATGTAGGTATCAATACACGTGTGCCTGTAGGTTTTTGGGATACTACTAAAGATAAGATGAAGTCACGATTTGCTGAGGCAGAACTTGTGGCTGGTGTTTGCGAAGGAATAGAAGAAGTTGGCCACCAACTTAAGGCCTTTTTTCCGTATGAAAGTGATGATGAAAATGAACTGCCAAACGAAATAAGTTATGGTTAGAAAGGGGATCATATTACTTCTACTGCTTGCTACAGTGTCTGCGTGGGCCAAAAAAGTACCGCCTCTACCGACAGATAGACGTTGGGTACAAGACTATGCGAATGTGCTAGATGCTGACCAAGAACTTTTTTTGCTCCGAAAATTAAAGTCATACTACGACAGTACATCTACTGAAATAGTCATTGTAACGGAGAATGCCTTAGACGGGGACGATGTGTTTGACTATAGCTACAGACTAGCAGAGGCTTGGGGCGTAGGTGGCCAAGGAAAGGATAATGGAGTACTTATATACGCAGCCATAC
>JAOKFZ010000016.1 GCA_028247315.1 Bacteroidia bacterium
TTCGTGGCATTGAACATCTAACGTTTAGCAGGTAGTTTTTTGTTTTTTGGTGAAACAACTTCTAAGCCGTCGGTATCGATAAAACCATAAAGTCCATCTTTCAGAACCAATGCCCAATCGTCGCGGTACACCCCAAAAGTAGAAATATCATCGTACACAGCTTCAATTATTTCTGTACCCGTAGTATCGATAAAACCATAAAGTCCATCTTTCAGAACCAATGCCCAATCATTCTGATACACTCCAAAATCCGAAATATCATCGTAGCCCTGCCCGAATAGAGATGAAATGGATAAAATCAAAATGGATACTGTATATATCAGATTATGCATAGATTGTCTTTATTCATTGGCTGTACTGTTTTTATGAACTCCACTTCAAAAACGCGTCTGTTTTTATTCTGCATAAAACAAGGTGTCTCTCACATAATAAAATCCAATTTTAATAGCAAATTGGGACAATCGCAACCGCTTTGACCTGTTTCTTAGGCTAAATCCTTAAGTTTTACATTTAGCAGACATAAGATTCCTCGCCGGTGTAGACATTATCTGCATCACCATTAGTTGATGTGCTTGTTGTATGCACTAAGGATATACCACAGCACAGTCATTGCAGTACCTACAAGACGAACTGCATCGTTTTTTTTCTGTATTACTGCAAGAACGGAAGTTTACACACTTTCGCTTTCAAGGTCTTTTTACGCACCTGTACATAAATTTCAGAATCACTCTTTGCGAATTCTGGTTTTACATAACCCATACCAATGGCTTTCCCGAGGCTAGGGCTTTGTGTCCCACTAGTAACCTCTCCTATGTTATTGCCTGCTGCATCTACTAGCTCGTAGTGCTGTCGTGGTATTCCTCTATCGATCATCTCAAAACCCACTAGCTTGCGAGCTGGTCCATTTTCTTTTAGGGTTTTGTGGTAGTCTTGGTTATTGAACGGTTCGGCAAACTTGGTGATCCAACCGAGTCCTGCCTCTATGGGGCTAGTAGTGTCATCTAAATCATTGCCATACAAGCAATATCCTTTTTCTAAACGAAGCGTATCTCTAGCTCCTAAACCGCAAGGCACAATATCATACTCTTTGCCAGCTTCCATAATGGCATCCCATATCATCTCAACATCACTATTCCACGCATATATTTCAAAGCCTCCTGAACCGGTGTATCCTGTATTGCTTACGATTACGTCATCACTACCGCCTAAGCTTCCTGCATCAAAGTGGTAGAATTTGATTGCACTGAGGTCTATGTCTGTCAACTTTTGCAATACCTTCTCCGCATTAGGACCTTGCACAGCCATTAGCGATATATCATCTGACTGATCTTCTATCTCGCAGTCAAAACTTTTTGCTTCTCTTTGCTTCATCACCCAGTCCCAGTCTTTGGCTATGTTACTGCCATTTACTACCAGTGTGTATTCATCTGCACTCCAACGGTACACAATAAGGTCGTCTACAAGACCGCCTTCGTCATTTGGCATACAATTGTACTGAGCCTGCATGTCTGTCATCTTGCCTATATTATTGGAACATACCCAAGCTACTAGAGCTTCAGCATCTTTCCCTTTCACACTGAATTCGCCCATGTGGCTAACATCAAACATACCTACGCTATTTCTTACCGCATGGTGCTCTGGAGTGAGCCCCTCATACTGCACGGGCATATCAAAGCCAGCAAATGGAACCATCTTGGCTCCAAGCTCTATGTGCTTATTGTATAATTTGGTGCGTTTTAGTGCGTTTGTATCTACAGACATAGTTGCAAAGTAAATGTTTAGTTATTTATGATTAGAATTAGTGGACCACTTTTATCACTGCACTTTGATCTTTTTCTAAGTTAGATGACAGCTTAATTATAGATGTAGAATCTTCAAAAGAAAGACTTGCCGTATTTGGGAATCTACTCCTTGTATTCTGAGCTACTATTTCTATTGTATTTTCTCCTTTGGATAAAAGTAAGCCTATCACTCTTATCTCCCTTTTCAAGATATAGTCATGAAGCACTAACACGCCATTAAGCTTAACACTTACCACATCACCATCTTGCATGCCCTCATCCCATACTTTTAGCAAACACTTCTCGCCGTCAGCCTTTATCGAAACACTTTCGGTATCTGATATTCGCTGTGTACTAATTGATTTTTCAAACGTGGCTAAATCAGCGTTTGCTAAAGCAATAGAATCTTTAATTCCAGACTTTTTTTTGCTATAAACTCTTAAACTGACTAAAGAAGGATTGATTACTCTCTCTACTCGTGAACACTTCTAAAATCATAGGGTTTTCATTCGCTACGAGCTGCTCTATACCTTCAGCAAATTTACCTGTAGTGTCTGCCCCATGATAGGCTAACCCAAAGTGAGCAGCCAAGTGTTCAGCCGTTTTATCCTGCGGCGTAGTTTGATACTGCAGAGCATCTCCCATTTTTTCTGGGCCCGCTATCATCTCAAATATGCCTCCTGCACCGTTATTTAGCAGAATAATTTTTAGATTCTTGGGTAACGAGTCATTATACAAACCATTGATATCATAGAAAAATGCTATATCTCCTGTTATGAGGTATACATCCTCTTCAGCAAGCATGGCATTGCCCACAGCAGTACTTGTACTGCCATCTATTCCACTAGTACCTCTATTGCAATAGACTGTAAAATTTCGGATATCACTATTGAGCAAGAAAGACACATACCGCGGCGGCATACTGTTACTCACGTGCAAGATAGCATCCTTTGGTATTTTACTCAGCACATAATTGGTTGCACAAAACTCATTGTACTTGCCCCAGTCTAATTTACCAAATCGCTCTTGGAACTCCCGAGTCATATTGAGCCAAGCATTCACATAGGCTCCAGCTCGCTCTCCATCTATATCTTTGTCTGTTTCTGTTTCTTCTAACGTTCGTATATCTCTTGGGTGAATGATGGTCGGTTTGGTCTCAAACATATCGCCAACCTCGTAGAAACTGCTGATATGAAAATGATGGGCTGGTTTATGAAATTGCAAAAAGCGTTTGAGCCCTTTAGAAATAGTGGTAGTGCCTGTGGAGATAAGTACATCTGGTTTCAACACACTCAAAAATTCAAGTCCGTTGGGCTTGCTTTGAGCAGAAAAAAGCATGGCATCCCAGTAATACACATCGCTAGTTTTATTGGCCGTAAGATCACTCAGAATCACACTATTGTTGTCACTGGTTAAACGTATGTCCTCACCATCATCCATCCCGTTGAACAGTAAGACTTTCTTAAAATTAACATCTAAACCGGTATGCTGTGCAACAGCTGCTGCACTTATTTCGAATAGTGGTGGTTCATCTATGGTTGGAGTGAGATCGTCTTCTAAGCCATCTGTGGTAAAATCATAAAATGGTTCACGAACAGGGATGTTAATATGTATAGGTCCGGCTATCTCAGTGTCTAAACATTTTTTTACGCGTTTTGCTATTTCTTTAAATGCCGTAGTATCTTCATAATCATCTGGCGTTTGAAACTCCGCACGTATATGATTTTTATAAACACCCTTTTGACGAATCGCTTGACCGTCCCACGCATCTATTTTTTCCGGCGGTCTATCTGCGGTAAGTATTATTAAGGGAACTCTAGCATAAAAAGCTTCTGCTATGGCAGGATAGTAATTGATAGCAGCTGTACCACTGGTACAGCTCAATACCACAGGCTGCTTGGTATGCTTGGCCATTCCCAATGCTACAAACGCAGCACTTCGCTCGTCTACTATGCTGTGGCACTCCTTACTACTGTGGTGTAGGGCGTATATCACAGGAGCATTTCGGCTACCTGGGGATAGTATGGCATGCTCACCAGGCAGGTGAGCGATAAGCGTATTTATGCATTGCTGTATACTCATTTACTCTTCAAAAGTACAACGGCAAACTGTGGGGTAACGCACGCTAGCTCATCCTATGTATATTCTAACTGACTACTGTAGCTCTGCAGACCCAAAGAGTACGTCAAAATCTGCACACCAGATGATGATATTTTTATACGTAGTAAAATCTGTACTAGCCGATGTAGTATAGCTAAAATCACCTTCTACAGCTATCAGTTCTCCCAGTTCTACAAACGCATTGTCTGACAAACTTGTACTAGCATAGACTCTTAAATTAGGACCATTCTCCCCGTTAAAATTTAGGAAAGAGACTACCTGACCATCTGCAGTGCTAAACACCTCTACTGTACCACAAGCATCATGACGCGGTGACGACTGAAACGTACCCGATAACGTCATAGAATCTGACTCTGTTGGCTCAAATCTTTCGTTTGCTACCTTTGGTGTTTCTTGTTTTACGCAGGCAGAGGCGAATACGATGAGTCCTAAGAGTGCGACTGTTTTTAACTTGAATATTTTCATCTAATTGCTTCCTATTAATGACTAAACGATAGACCAATAATTACTTACACGTACAAAAATCATTTTTCGAATACTTTTAAACCCTGCTTAAACAAAAAAATAGACAAGTAGTATCAAGAAGAAAACAAAAAAATAACTAAACCTTAATTTAGTTATCGTTTACTTTTACCTTTGACAATCATTTAGAAGCAAATGGCAATCGAATTAAAAATACCTTCAGTAGGAGAATCAGTAACTCAAGTAACCATAGCCACTTGGCTAAAAGAAGACGGCGACTATGTAGAAATGGATGAAGCAGTAGCTGAACTCGAAAGTGACAAAGCCACAGTAGAGCTAAACGCTGAAAAAAGCGGTATACTAAAAATACTAGTAGCAGAAGGGGAAGAGGTAGAAATTGGCATAGCAGTAGCCACTATAGATACAGATGCTCCAGCCCCAGAAGGCACAGATAAGGTAGCAACAACTGCACCAAAAGTGGAGTTGAAGTCTGAAACACCTGCTCCAATAGCAGCATCTCCTGCACCAAACACAAACTATGCAACGGGCACTCCAAGTCCTGCAGCAAGTAAAATATTAGCAGAGAAAGGAATCTCTGCAAGTACTGTTCACGGAACAGGAAAAGACGGACGCATTACAAAATACGATGCCATGCTTGCAGAATCTGGTGTCATGGATTACAGCTCTCCAACGGAGCCCAGCAGAGAACAAGAACGTAAGAAAATGAGCAATCTTCGCAAAACCATTGCTCGTAGACTAGTTTCGGCAAAAAATGAAACAGCCATGCTTACCACCTTTAATGAGGTAAACATGCAGCCGATATTTGATATCCGTAGCAAATACAAGGAACAGTTTAAAGAAACACACGGCGTAGGGCTTGGCTTCATGTCGTTCTTTACTAGAGCTTGTGCTCTTGCTCTAGAACAATACCCCAAAGTAAACGCTTTCTTAGATGGCGAAGAAATGGTAATGAATGACTTTGTAGACGTATCTATTGCTGTAAGTAGCCCTAAAGGCCTCATGGTTCCGGTGATGCGTAATGTTGAAAGTATGACGCTATGGCAAATAGAATCAGAAGTAAAACGCCTGGCGATTAAAGCACGAGACGGAAAGCTTACCATCCCAGAAATGACGGGAGGTACATTTACAATCACTAATGGTGGCGTATTTGGGTCTATGCTAAGTACACCTATTATCAATCCACCACAGAGTGCTATCTTGGGCATGCACAACATTTTGCAACGTGCTATGGTAGAAAATGGCGAAATAGTTGCCAGACCTATGATGTATTTAGCACTTAGCTATGACCATAGAATAATAGATGGTAAAGAATCTGTGGGATTCCTAGTAACGGTAAAAAATTACCTGGAAAACCCAATGACCATGCTAATGGGCAAAGACCCTATGGATATATTGATGGGATTATAGAAGAAATCAATGTCTAAAGTGAATCATTAACTCTAGTTCAAAAAAAGATTACACTGCCTCATTTGCTTATGTAAACGAGGTTTTTTTTGCTTCACTTTATCCTAAATTATCTTGAATAATTCTGACTAGGACTAGCAGAATATACATTGTGGCACATGTGTTAACGATTGTCTTGACTCTTTTTTAGACCAATTCTATCACGTCTAAATCTATATTCTCTGCCACATAATTTGGCAGGCTATTTATAATCATCTCTTCCAGCTTGCTTATCACGCCTTCTTTTGCATAAAACTTAGTATAAATCAGCCCTACTGCACGTCCAGCATTGTCTGCCTTAAAAGCACGCAAATTGTCTATAGACGAGTCATCAAGTTCTCCTGCTTCCCACTCGGGCATTATAGTAGCACCACCTTCGAGGTCCACTATTTTCTTGAGTGTCTGTAGGCTGCCACTCTCGTAATTGAGAGCCAAGTGGTTCAATTTTTCATCAGGCAACGAGCACAGATTTATGCTCTGTGTACGAAAACAGTTCCCCTCACTCAGTAGCCAAAGTTTGTCTGCCAAGAGGTCTTCTGCTTCCCACGTGTTTTTAACGTAGCTAGGATGATTGGAGTGTGCATATATCCTAAATTTTTCTACGTAGAGACGCTTCTCTATCAAACCTTTATTGTGTAGCGGTATACTAACTATGCCCACGTCTAATCTATTGTGTTCTAGGTCATCTATTATCTCATTGGTGAGTCCTTCTTTTATCGTCAATTTCAGGTCTGGATACTTTTGAGCTACTTGACTAATGAGTCGAGGTACTAGAGAGTTTGCTATGGTTGGCAAAACACCTATAGTAAGTGAGCCACTTACGTCTCCTGTATGCTCTTTTAGTATAGTCTCAATCTGCTGTGTTTCGTTATAAATAACACGAGCTTGTTCAATGATTTTCTTACCGATAGAAGTAGGCTCTATGGGTTGCCTACTCCTATTAAAAATAATAACACCAAGTTCCTCTTCCAGTTTCTTCATTTGCATACTCAGTGTAGGCTGTGTTACAAAACTTGCTTCGGCTGCTTTGATAAAATTGCGATGTTCGTCTAATGCAATGAGGTACTGTACTTGTATGAGAGATATGTTTAGCATTGCCCCAAAGATAGTCTTGAGAATTAAGAAGGTACATCTTGGACTATACTTTTTGTCTATTTATGTATCGTTCGTTTTCAAATCATCTTTCTAAGCCCATCTAGCTTTCCCCTCAAGCTTTTAAAAAATTGGTACCTTAGTTTTTCAGAAACTTCACTCAATAAGATTGACTTTAGGCGTATCTGCTCTATCCATCTATTACACTCCTCCGAAAAATGTGGGCTAAAAGACATAAGAGAATTAAACGAATTGAAACTAACATAGGTGTACGTTCTGCCGTCTTTTACCGCTTGTATACAATTGTTACTTAAAAAAATATCACTCTGATACATCTCAAAAGGACTGCTTATTGTTCCATTTGCGGTTTGTATCAACTTACGCCCTAGCTGAGCTTCACCTTCTAATTTAGCAAGTAAAGCTTCTATATCATCGCATATTTGGACAGCACTATTTTTATCTACGAATAAACCAGACTCCAAGTAATACTGCACTTGCTTAATTGTACTGTCTAGCGTCTCCGGTGCCCAAATCTCTGTACTCGCTACCCCGTGATAGTTTTGGTAGATGCGATCTGTAATTTCCTCATACTCTCCCAAGTTTTCATTCGCATCATACTTTCTGGTAGCAAAATCAGGGAGGTTCAATACACTTCGCTGCCAGAAAAAAAGCTTAAACCTACTCAAGCTCTTAAACCCAAACTGCCGGAAGTAAGGTAGGTCCATAGCCGTCATCACCATACTTGCATCGTCCGTTCCTATTTCAGAAAGCATTGCTATCTCTTGCTCTATACCTGTGAGGTAACTTAAAATACTAAACTTGTCTTGGAACATTCCATTGAACTGAAAGGGTACTAAACGCCCTTGATAATTAATCACAGAATCAAATGAAATATTGAATCGTAAGCAGATACGTTGAATCTCATCAAAGGTAAGAGCAGTATCACCACGCATACGACGATATGCCGCATCGGTATTCACTCCGAGCAGTTCAGACAACTCAGTAGCTAGACGTTTAGCTCCTACTCGCTCTTTGCATTGTTCTATTAGTACAGATTGACTCATTTTATCGATTTTTACAAATATACGCACTAATTTATTAATTATTAATTGTATATTATTAATCCTATAGATTAGTAAATCAACTTAAATTAAATATCATAAAATAACAATCTAATTTTCATATTATTCAATTCATTATAGGTTAAGCACAAAATTGACTTTAACATTCGATTAAAATTAACTATACGCTCAATGCACCTTTGAACTATCAAAATGAGAGAAATCATGAACAAATCAATTTTAACAGTAGTATTAGTCATAACATCACTGTTTGTTATGGCACAGAATCCAAAATTAGCCGTGATCAGTTTTGACGCTCTTGGAGCTCAACTGGACAAGGCTCAACTCACCGAACTGCTTCGCATCGAAATAAGCAAGCACGAAAAGTACGAAATGATAGACCGCTACGAGATAGCAGAAATGCTCAAAAAAGCAGAGATAGATAATACTTCTTGTTTTAGCAAAACGTGCCTTACAGAAGCAGGAAAAACACTTGGTGTAAGCTACGTGATGAGTGGTAGTGCCGACATATTAGGTGATGCACTATTCATTCGTCTGCGTATGATAGACCTAGCCGAGAACACTGTAAAAAAGGAAGTAGTACGTGAGTTCTTGAACATACCAGAAAAAGCAAATACCATGATAAGTATCTGTGTGAATGAGCTTCTAGACCTACCTAATGACGAGCTCATTGTGAAAAGCCTGAGCAATAGAGAAAGCTATGAGAGTGCCGTAAATAATCCATACTACCAGACTCTTAGTCTTTCTGGACCACGTATGGGGTATACTTTTTTTACTGGCGACATGGCGAAAACTATACGTGCTCCAAAATCTCAAGGGGGTTATGAAGGACTTCCGGCATTTTTTCAAATGGGGTACCAGTTTGAAAAGCAATACCTCAACGAAGGGAAATGGCAAGCACTGTTCGAATTTATCCCAATTGTTAGCGGTCTAGACCAAGGTCTATTTATACCGAGTTTCACCATTCTGAATGGAATACGAAATAACAAAAACGGACTTGAATTTGCTATAGGCCCGTCTATGAACGTAACCCGAGAAACAGATGCTTACCTCATAGGCAACAAATGGGTACGCCAACAAGATTTAGACCCAAGTGATCCGATATTATTAGACGGATTAGATACGAAAGAAGTCATGGACAGTAGAGGCACAGTAGACCTACAAACATACGTAGTATTGGCAGCAGGATACTCACTCAAGAGCGGAAAGCTAAACATTCCTATTAACTTGTTTGTAGTACCTAGCAAAGACAATCTGAGATACGGATTTTCCTTTGGGTTCAACGTGAGAAAGTAAGGCCTTTTCAATTGACAATTAGAAAACTCTTCAATTACTAATTAGAGGGGCAGGCGGTAAATCCGCTGCCCTTCCTCTAGAAAAAAAAATAATACATAAACTATTTATACATTGGGCACCATGAAGAACACAATAGATTACATCATAAATGAAGCTCCCTATGGGCTAATTTTTGTAGGAGTAACTTTTCAGTTTTTATTCATGTACTTCGTATTAGGGCTACTCTTCCTAAAATTCTTTAAACTATTAGAGTCAAAAGGGAAAGCAAGTAAAATACACCATGGAATAATCTCTAAAAAGCAGCGAAATTTTGAAATAAAACATTCCATTGTCTCCATATTTATTTTTGGACTTACTGCTTTACCGCTTATTTACATGATAAGAAATGGGCAAGTAACCACACTTGCAAACACAACGCTTAATGTGATTGGTGGGGTAATTTTTCTTACTATCTGGAACGAGTTGCACTTCTTTATAGTACATAGAGCACTGCACACACCTTGGTTTATGAAACGAGTACACTATGTTCACCACAGATCCAAAACACCAACAATAGAATCTGTATATAGCTTCCACTGGGTAGAAGCTACCTTGCTGAGTGCAGTACCATTAACATTTACCCTATTCTTCCCTATAGCACCAATGGCACTATTATATTATCCCATAGCTAGCATCTTAATCAATTTTGCTGGACACTGCAATTACCGCATAGGAGACGGCACAGGGCCAAACTGGAAACTTTTTGTAACTAGACACAACAACCACCACGTAAAAGGAAGAGGCACATTTGGCTTCGCCACCAATATTTTTGATAAACTTCTAACTAAAATCAGTAAACAATAAAAGAAATGAAAAACGTATATATAACAGGAATAGGAGCCTACTTACCCAATAAGGAAGTGAGCAATGACGAGATGGAAGAGTACCTGGGAACCATCAACGACAAGAAGAGTACTGTACGTGAACGGATACTTAATCAAAATGGCATTGAGAAACGATATTATGCATTAGATAAAAATGGAAAAAGCACACACTCTAATGCTGAAATGGCGGCTAACGCAGCTATGAATGCAATAGAAAAAAGTGGACTCCGATCTAGAGAGATTCAACTACTTACCACAGGAACTACACAAGGCGATATGCCAATACCTGGATTTGCTAGCATGGTACATTCTAAACTTGATTTCGAAAAATGTGAAGTTGCTAGTTTTCAGAGTGTATGTGCCAGTGGAGTTATGGCTATGAAAAATGCATTTCTTCAAATACAAAGTGGCGAGAAAGACAATGCTATTAGTCTTGGTAGTGAATTTGCCAGCAGACTTTTTAAAGGTTCAAGATTTGAAGCTCAAGAACAAAAATCTGTACCATTTGATACAGAATTCTTGCGATGGATGCTCTCTGATGGTGCTGGAGCAGTGGCTTTACAGAATAAACCCAATGATGCTGGGCTATCTCTGAAAGTCGATTGGATAGATTTGAAATCTCATGCTAATGAATTCCCTGTGTGTATGTTCACAGGAAAGAATGACAATAAAAATGAAGACGAAAAAACTTGGCTCGACTACCCTAGCTATGAAGCGGCGTCTGCAGCAGGTGCAATAAACCTGAAACAGGATATTAGACTACTGGACAAAGTGGTACAAGTAGGTGTGGCACATTACTTTGAGCTTATTGATAAAGGAATGTTTAAGACGGAAGATGTAGACTGGCTATGCTGCCACTACTCATCTGAGTATTTTAAGCAACCCATAAAAGACTTACTGATAAAAGGAGGAGCACATATAGAAGATAAAAAGTGGTTTAGTAACCTAACTACTAAGGGTAACACAGGAGCAGCTTCCATATACATAATGCTAGAAGAACTGATGTACTCCGGCAAACTAAAAGCAGGACAAACCATATTGTGTATGGTGCCAGAGAGTGGCAGATTTATCACTTCATACATGAAGTTTACGGTAGTAGGAAACAAGAAAGACAATCACGCCAAGTATGCTATCCGAAAAATAGAAGCACCAGAACTTTTGGTAGACAAAAATGAAACTTCAGAATGGCTGGTACGTCAGCTTACCCAAATATGGGTTGACTTTGAAACCAAGTTACTAAAAGTTCCCGTAGTAGAAAAAATTCACTCAGGAACTCTCAGTTTGGATGATTACAAACTATTATTAATGGATCTTAGACAACAGGTTATAGACGGATCTCAGTGGATATCCAGAGCTGCATCCAATATTGATATAGAGCTCTTTGAACTCCGCTCAGCATTTATAAAACACACTGCCGCAGAGCACAAAGATTATCAAATGCTGGAACGGAACTATGTAGCCTTGGGTGAAAAACTAGAGACGATAACGTCTGGCGAGAAAAATATAGGCAGTGTGGCATTGACTTCTTTTATGTTTCAACAGGCCAGTAAAAACAACCCAATAGATTTACTCGGGTCTATGTTTGTAATAGAAGGAATAGGAAAAAGACTTGCCGCTTTTTGGGGTGAGATGATAATGGACCAACTGAACCTTGAAGAAAACCAAGTATCCTTTTTTACATATCACGGAGTAGCTGATGAGAATCATTTTCACAACTTAGAAAAAGCACTGAATCATCCACTTATGCATATGGATCTGGCCAAACAAATAGCAAAAACAGCTAAGACTACAGCCAAGCTGTGGCATATGCAGCTAGAGGAACTAGGCAACTATTAAGGCTATGTTTGGACTTCTTCTATTTTGCACTGGATACTATATCACCGCAGGAATTTCTGTGGTGATTGGTTATCACAGAGGGCTTACTCACAAAGCTTTTAAACTAAATAAAACGCTGGAGCGAATACTGGTAACACTGGCATTGCCGGCGGGAACCCCCATACAATGGGTAGGTAATCATCGTGCTCATCACCAGCATTCGGATACAAATTTGGATCCACACTCCCCAATAGTTAGTGGTTTTTGGTATGCACACAATGGATGGCTTATTGATAGTTCTAACCCTTTTATTTGTTTACTCTACGCTCTAGCTGGACCACTTCGGTTTCTGATAGACGCATGGAATAGGCCACGCACAAATCAGCAACACGTGCACTTAGCAAAGGATATAGCACAAGACGCATACTACAGACTTCTGGGTATACATTATATTTACCTTCCTATTGTCCTTTTTCATGTTATTATTCCTTTTGGCTTTGTATTTAGTCTATGGCAATGGACGGGAATCATAGCCCTATGGGCTACTCTTGTCCTCGTTTTCAATGCAGGTGATAGCGTAGACAGCTTTGCCCACCTCTACGGAGACACACCTTACAAAAATGAAAGTGGAGCAAGAAACAATAAAATACTTGCTTTGCTTACCTTTGGAGAGGGGTGGCACGCAAATCATCATCAGTTTCCTAGAAGTGCCAAATTGGGTTTTGACAATAATTTAGATGTATCTTGGCATATCATCCTATTTTTACAAAAACTTGGTTTAGCCTCAGAACTTCAAAAACCATCTGCTGAACAAATAAAAAGTCAATTAAAACAATAATTATGTATTCGAAAATAGATACCACACAAGAACATGATCCTAGAGACCCGAGCCCATGGCTGGCTATGTATCTCGATAATAGCATTCCAATAAATAAAAAAACCAAGCAAGCACTGATGAGGGATAATAACTCTAAATCTGCTCGCTATTTATTGCCTTTCATAGGCTTATGGTCAAAGCTAGCCATGTTTGTCAATCATATTTTTAAATTCTTCTTTCCTAGATTATTTAACTCTTCTAAATTCCTTCATAATATTCTTGCATGGGGCTTGAAAAAATTTGTAAGTCCAGATGCTAACTTGCTCATTTTTAGGCACTTTTGGGTAGGGAGTGAAGTACTACAGTTGATAGCCAATAATATAGATGGCTTAGACATGAAAACTTCACCCATAACACCTAAAAATTTTGATGATGTAAAAAATGAAATTTTTCTAGATCACGATTTAAATCTGTACAATTTTGTAATTCGGCTTAATTCTCTACTCAAAGAAAAGAATATTACGATTAGACCTCCAAAATATCTTAATTTAGACATGATAACTGAAGACCAGTTTGATCACATAGAGTTTCCGAATAAATGGACTAATGTACTTGACTTGCGTTCTGCAATAGAACTGTTCACACCATTTTATCAGTTTTTCTTGACTGCAAATGACTTCATTAGAGCATCAAACTCCTTACAACTTGATGAGACGATTGCTATTTACACCGCACAAATACTAGGCACACCTGGCCATTTAGGACTTGTAAACAATAAGCATCCAATGGTTCCTACCAGCTCTTACAGTGCGGCATACCGATTAGTTCTTCATGGACTTGCAGCCGAAACTTTACATGAAATTCTGGTTAATCTAAAATTAGACAAAAGTAAAGACGGCATTATGACACCTGATTGATTATTGTACTATGATTACTATTGATTCGTAAGGACGATCAATAAATCGAACTAAGTATATTCCGGATGTAGCATCCGCAATATTCAATTGCTGACCACCTCCTAGATAACCCGAGAGTACAACTCTGCCATCGTAGCTCACAAGCTCTACTTGGTAGGTTTTAGCACTATTTAGTGACAATACATGCGACGTAGGATTAGGATACACTAAGATATCTTCATTCTCCAATACTCGAACACCTACAAATTTGTATTCAGCTAGCTGCACTGCAGCTAGTGCATTCACCTTGCCCCATCCCCACTGCGTATTTCCCGTCTCTGGCACATCACCTGTACGTAAATCTTCTCTGGCTGTAGCGTGTAATATTTCTATTGCTTCATTGTACCACAGATTAGGATTTGCCTCGAGCATGAGTGCCACCACACCCGCAGTAGCAGGGCTACTCATACTTGTTCCCGACAGCCTAGAGAAAGGATACATTTTACCCTCAAAGCCAACGGTTTCATCTACTGTAACATTGGCATCTGTAAACGATGAAACACTACTCATCACACTTACACCTGGTGCAGATACATCTGGTTTTATTCGCTCGTCAATGGTAGGACCAAAACTGGAAAAATTTGCAATAGTCCCACCACCTATGACTGCACCGTTTCTACGCACTTCACTCTGGTGTGCCGCTACCGTTATAACCGAGCGTGTACTTGCAGGCTCCCCTAAGCTATACATATTATCTCCAGCTAACCAGCCTGTTTTCCAAGCAGTAAAGGGCATTCCCCAGTTACCTACATCCGTAGTAAGATCTGTCACATTATACAAATGCACGGTTCCTGCTTCAGCGTATGCCTTTAGCACTACATGCAACGCATTATTCTCATTGCGAACGCGTAATCTTATCGTCGGCTTACTATTGAGCGGATGACTTCCGTCCAAGGCTACTTTATAAAAAACAGTATCTACACCTACAGTCATAAAAGTATCTAGATTGATGCTTCCTTCTGTTGCATACATCGGAGATTCTGCCAACTTATTTTTAGTTGCATCAAATATTTCTATACCAGCGGAAAAAGGCACCTCTTCTATTCCCCAAGCACTAATGGTTTGACCATATCTATTCGGATTTGCTCCTCGCCAAAAATCTACATGTGTACGCATTGTATCAGCAGCAAAGGTTTGTTTAATGTGGAATGGTGAATCCCCATTATTGCCTCCTGACGTGACAAAAATTATACCCTGAGCACTCAACTCATCGATGGCCTGACTTACAAGAGAAGTACCGTCCAATGGACCAAGATTATACAGTCCCCAACTCATATTTATGACAAGTCTTTTCCCTTCGGCGTCTGCTCTTTCTTTCATCCAACTAAAAGCATCGATCACTGCTGCTTCGTCTACCAAGAAGGTGACAAATAAAAATTCTGCTTCATAAGCAATTCCTCGGTGCTCTGTACCGCCACCACTACCTCCAGCTATACCAGCTACGTGGCTTCCATGGTAAGCATTGCCATAAATATTTGAAGTATCACTTTGAGCCTCAAGTAGTTCTACTTCTCCGTTATACTCGGTTCCGTAGCTATAGCCTTCTGGTGCAGGACCACTTTTTTTAAATTGATCCCAAGCTGCAATTATGCGAGTATGCTGCAAAGCAGTATCGTAATACACAGGATGAGTATAGTCAAACCCCCAATCCGTTACTCCTATTATTACGTCTTTTCCAGTATATCCTGCGTCTATTCCATGACCTGCATATACACTGTCTGCTCGCAGGTCAGGCACTACTCTTTTCAAGTTTGGGCTTACTTTTTGAGCCACTTCTAGGTAGTCAATTCCGGCTAAATCTTCTACATTAGAAAGACTAGCTTTTGCAGCCCTAAGTGTGATAATATTACCAATACGCGAACCGATTTTAACGCCGCTCTCTTCCCATTCTTTGGCATCAAAATTCTCATTTACTTTAGCGACAAGAGCTACAATGTTTTGAGAAGACAACTGCACTTCTTGTCGAGAAGCAGATGACATCTTGGTCTGAGCTACAGAAAATGAAAATGAACCGACAAAAGCTATGGCAACGAAGTATATACGCATAGTTCGAAGATACGCAGGGAATATTGAGAAATGAAAGAAATTAAGAATCGTTAAACTCCGATGTAATTTTTGACCTGAACTTGCTAATGATTGTATCTAGCTACCACAGGCATTCTTCTACCAGCACCAAAGGCTTTATGACTGATACGGAGTGTAGGGGATGCTTGAAAACGTTTGTACTCATTGCGGTCTACCATACGTACTATTTTACGCACTACAGCCTCGTCTAGTTCTTCTTCATTCATCGCAACTATTTCTTTCCAGCCTTTCTTTTCCTCTATGTAGTGAAAGAGAATTTTGTCTAAAATAGGGTATGGAGGAAGAGAGTCACTATCCTTTTGATCTGGACGTAGCTCGGCACTGGGTTCTTTGTTTATGATTTCGTAGGGTATCACCTCACCGTATCTATTTACAAAGCGGGCAAGATCGTACACCTGCTCCTTGTACAAGTCACCTATTACCGATAGACCACCGCACATATCACCATATAACGTACTGTATCCCACAGCACTCTCGCTCTTATTACTCGTATTAAGTACCATATTACCAAACTTATTGCTGTACGCCATTAGAATAATACCACGGCTACGGGCTTGTAAGTTTTCTTCGGTCACGTTTGGTTCTGTTCCCGTAAATTCATCTGTTAGCGTGTCATTAAGACTATCAAACACATCATTGATTGCAATATTGCTAAATGGCGACCCAAGGTTCTCTGCGAGCTTCTTAGCATCATCTACAGATCCAGAACTGCTGTACTCGCTTGGCATAGTGATGGCTTTCACATTTTCTGCTCCAAGAGCTTCGGCTGCTATAGCATGTACTACGGCACTATCTATTCCTCCACTACTACCCAGTACTGCATTTTTAAAACCAACTTTGGCAAAATAATCTCTCACTCCCATGACTAGGGCATCGTGTATGAGGCCAATATCATAGTCATAATAGTCTTGGTGATTGTCTTTGTAGATGTGATTACTATCCCACTTTATAACTTTAAAATCTTCTTTATAAAACTCGCACTCCTCTACTATCTCACCCATTCTATTGATAAACATAGAACCTCCGTCAAAAAGTATATCGGTATTGCCACCCACTTGATTTACGTAAAATAGTGGTAAATTATAGTTCTTAGCATTCAGCTGCATACGCTTGCGGCGTTTCTCTACGTGATTGTAACTGTAAGGTGATCCACTTAGATTTATCATCACACTCGGGTTTTGGCTATAGAGCTCATCCATGGGTGTTACTTTATACAGCTTTTCTTGGTCAAGGTTCCACAGGTCTTCGCAAATGGTCACTGCAATGCGTTCGCCTTTATAGTCCACACACTCAAAGGTTTCATTTGGCTGAAAGTAACGGTACTCCTCAAATATGTCATAGGTAGGAAGAAGTGTTTTATCTATTCTTTTAAGCAATTTTTCATCTGCAAAGAAGAATGCTGAATTGTACAGTTTCTTTCCTTTTTCTAATCCACTCCAAGCGGGGCCACCTACCAATGCTGCTATGCCTCTGGTCTCCTTACGGATACGGTCTAGTCCTATTTCGCACCGCTCTATAAAACTGGGGTAATCTAATAAATCTTTTGGCGGATAGCCACAAATAGCCAACTCAGAAAACACAATAATATCTACTTGAGCTTCTTTAGCCTTCGCAATAGCTGCCAGTATTTTGGATGTGTTACCTTCTATATCTCCTATGATATAGTTGAGCTGAGAGAGTGCAATATTCATGTATACTTATCTTCGTGTCTTTTAGAATAAAACACCAACGCTGAGAGCGATGTAGTTGTTTTTGGCATCTGCCGTTTTATCTTTTACAAATACATCTGTAAAAGCATTGGAATAGCGAATACCCGCTTGCAGCGATGTACTGCCTGCCATTTTATATTCTATACCACCACCTATGATCAAAGGAAAACGGAATAAGAATACCTTATCGTCAAAGTCACTTACAACGAAGTCGTCTCCTTCACCATCATTCACCTTGTAATTCGTGGGATCTGCATCAATAACTGCTTGCGGAAGAGCTCCAGAAATAGAGGCACGAGCATTCAATGCAAATCCTGGCGAAAATCCAAAATTGCTCCAATACGTGATGTTACCTATTTCATTGGTACGAAATTTCATACTGATGGGTATTTCTAAATATTGAATAGTGTACTCATAATTTAGCGACTCTATCGTATCATTCGGGGCTAATTTAGTGAATGCTTGAGGAGCATTCAAATTTAACTGGTTCTTTACGGTAGAAAGTAAAATCTCACCACTAACACCATAGTTGTCTTTAAAATAGTAGTCTCCCATTATTCCATAAGCAAACCCAAGTTTTACTCCATCATTCTCTATTGTCTTATTCGTACCTCCAAGCCAAGAAAAGTTTGCTTGCCCTTTTAGTCCAATTCTAAATTCTCCTTGTGCAAAAGATAGTTGGGTGAGTATCATACCTAAAGCTAACATTGCAATGTTTTTAATATTCATTTTCTTTATTTTTACAGTTTTGCAAAGGTTATGGTTAAATTCCGAATAATTCTACACAATGTATTCATACTCTTAACAGTACTACTGATAGGTAGCTGCAAGGATAGTCAACATGTAAAAGACTTGTCTAGTATAGATATAGCAATGACTACGACACATTTTGAACAAGCTCTATTTGCTTGCCGAAGTGTGACAGACATTGCTCAGCTAGAAGAAAAATATCCAGACTTTTACGATATATATACCAATGATATAGTTGCAGCTAATGTACAAGGACCAGAAAGCACTTCACAAGACGTGGCAGTAGAGCTCTATAAGTACATATCTCATCCAGACATGGACTCGCTGTACACCATCACACAGGCTAAGTATGCCAACTTTGAGCCGTATATGAATGATCTAGAGATGGCGAGCAAATACATCAAGTATTATTTCCCAGCAGACCACATTGACCAAGTTACCACCTTTATCAGCACCTTCCAATACGGTGCAGTTTACAACCAAGCAAACCACTCTTTTGGAGTGGGCCTAGACATGTATCTTGGTAAGAATTTTGAAGTGTACGGGATGCTAAATCCTCAGAATTTTCCCATGTACCGTGTCAAGAAATTTGAGTCATACCGCATAGTCCCAAATTGTATACAAACCTATGCAGACTACAAAGTACCAAAGTATACATCGAGTAAGTTTATCGAAGAAGCCTTAGCCGAAGGCAAAAAACTCTATCTGCTCGACTTACTAATGCCAGAATACCACGACTCACTCAAGATAAATTACCATGCAGGACAAATAGAATATTGCGAAGCTCAAGAGAAAAATATGTGGACTTACCTTATTGAGGAAGAAGTGCTTTTTAGCTCCGATAAGAATGAGTATCAACGCAACTATTTCAACGAAGGTCCATTTACGGCTCCCTTTGGTAACGATAGCCCACCACGAACGGGTGCTTGGATCGGTTGGCAGATAGTACGCAAGTACATGAATACCAATCCTGAAGTGACTATAGACGACCTCCTGAAGGACGAAGACCATCAGGCGATTTTCCAGAAGAGCGGGTACAGACCTTAGGTGATTATGAATAGTGAATTACGGATAAATAACACCGAAATATTCTGCTAAGCATCTTGCTTCTTGAATTACTTACAAAACATCTTCTTTACCTAAAACAAATATTCTCCACTCTCGGTGATACTGTATGCAGGTAGTTTGTTATTCTCTTCAAACAAGTCATATCCTTTTTTCAATTGACCCCAAAAATCGTGGAGTTTGGTATCGCTATACTGCTTCTTGAGAAGGGTATAGTTTTCGACTGTAAGTCGTGTTGGGAAAATATGAATCGGGATATCTTTCTGTCCACCATTGGCAGCTTCTACACAAAAGACGTAGAGTTCTTTTATCCACTTATCGGTAATGGGAATACAGCCTACCGTGTTGCACCCACCGTGTATAAAAATCATTCCACCGGGGTTGTGCTTATCTGCTAATATAGAGTCGCTCACATTGGGATAATCTAACTTGAGCGAGAGAAAATAAGTACTCTTAGGATTAAACTTGCTCAATGTGTAATAGCCCTCGGGTATTTGCTTATCACCTTCTTTTCGCTTTGGCCCTAACTCACCTACATTACTGCAAAACTTGTAAGTGGTAATACGTTTGTAAATAGAGTCACTTTTATTTTTGGCCCACACTTCTAGATCTTCCTCAAACTTGAAGGCACGTATCAAAATATCACACTGGAAATGATCTACGTCTTTAGCCTTTAGCTTAGCAAATGCTTCTTCACTTTGGTCTCTGTATGCCTCAAAAACAGTATAATTTTCTAACTGACGGTCTTTAAATGTAGGATCTTCAGACATAAATGACATATAAATCGGTATAGATAATAAGAGTATAAAAAATCGCATTTCGCCTTATACAAAGGTGGTGTTTTATTCTGTTTTAGCCCACTTAAAATCGTAGCTCTCTCCATCAACAATGAGTTGAATAATGTATATACTTGGAGGCAAGTCGTCTCCAGAAATAACATGCTCTTCATCAAAAGACATATTATACATCTCTGTCCCCATTGTAGCGAATACACGAATATGTGCTAGTCTTCTATTTTTGAGTGAGATGCTAAAAGAAGAAGACGTCTGGTGCACTTTAAACTTCTTTGCTTTCAGCATTTCTAGCGATGCTGTTTCGGCAATGTTAAGGTAGTAAAGATTATTGCCAATGACATTCAACTCGTCTGATATAAAAATATCTGTGCTTTTAGCTCCAAAAGACACCGCTTCTTTTTGAGAGAAACCCACGTCGTAGCTTTCCCATATCATTTCTGATAGCGATTTGGCACCAAAACCTACGCCCAAATTCACTTTACTACTACTGAGCAATAATAGACTATCTCCACGCAAATCTGCTGCGGTAATCCAACCCAATCGCTTGTCCGATGCTGTAAACTGGATGCTATCTCGCAACTTAGCTACGTAGCTTCCGGGACTGTCTGGCAACACATACATATAGCTCCACCCATCATAAGGGTCTGTTCGGTTTTTGGTAAAAATATACAGACTGTCTTGGTGCCAAACCATTGCTTCACAATCAAAATTAAGCTCACTGTCTGCAGGCGGAAAATTAGTTTGATTCTCGTATGTAAAGGCTATGGTCTCCACAGCAATTTGATTGGAAAAAATGGTTTCTGGATCAGGAGATTTATAAATACGCAAGTTTTTTCTCTCATTATCATTGTTGCCAAAATCACCGATATACAAGTTATTAAACTTATCTGTAGTAAGGTCTTCCCAATCCGCATTGGATCCATTGAGAATATCAAACGTAGTATATCCCATTTGTGCAGTATCAAAACGGAAGAGTTTTGGTCCATTGCCACCATCATTTACAAGATAGACAACACCCCCTCCGTAGTAGGCCATCCCCGAGTTTTCCCTCAGTTCATTATCAAAAGTAGTTACGCGTCTTGCCGTTTGAGCAAGAGCACTTGGTAGAAAGCCAATGGCTATTAACAGATATAAGACGAAACGATTCATTCCAAAATTCAATAATACCTATTTTCGCACGATATTGAGCAGCGGAACATTATACATCGTACCCACACCCATCGGTAACCTTGGCGATATTACCTACCGAGCAGTAGAGATACTGGGCAGTGTAGACGCTATATTGGCGGAGGATACTCGCCAAACAAAAAAACTATTGGACCACTATAAGATAGAGAAAAAACTCATACCTTATCACCAGCACAATGAGCATAGAAATCTCAGTATGGTCATAGATAAACTAAAGGCGGGAGAAACATTTGCCGTATGCACAGATGCAGGTATGCCAGGCATATCAGATCCTGGTTTTTTGCTCATTCGCGAAGCGGTAAAAGAAGGTCTAAATGTAGTAACACTGCCCGGTGCAGTTGCGGCTTTAGTAGCTTTGGTAAATAGCGGATTGCCCTGCGACACCTTTGTATACGAAGGGTTTTTGCCCCATAAAAAGGGAAAACAGACTAAAATACTAAGTTTAGTAGAAGAAAAACGGACCACTATTTTCTATGAGAGTCCGCACCGCGTAGTAAAAACACTGGTAATGGTACAAGAACTATTGGGCGAAGACCGAGGAGTAGTAATAGGCCGTGAGCTAACCAAGAAATTTGAAGAATACGTACGCGGAACAGTAACTGAGGTTTTGGCACATTTCGAAGCAAATGCACCCAAAGGAGAGTTCGTTCTATTAATAGCTGGAAATGAAAAATAGAAAACTAAAACTAGCCATACTTACGCTTTTGCCTGGCATCCTATTTTGGTTAGCATGGCCACCAAGAGATTTATTTTTCTTGAGTTTTGTAGCATTTGTACCCCTTCTATTATTGGAAAAAAAAACTCACAATACTAAAAGAAGTGGATGGCTAATGTATGCTTCACTTCTATTTTGGAATATCACACTTTCTTGGTGGGTATACTATGCTGAAGCACCAAATAGTGTAACCCACAGCCTAGTTATCACCTTTGTGATGATGGCTGCTAATGCTGCTGTGATGTACTTACCGTGGTGGGGATATCGCAAGGCTAGAAAGATATTAGGTGACGGAAAAGCCTTATTGGTTTTCGTCATGCTATGGTTAGCATTCGAGTACTTACACCTAAACTGGCAAATTACGTGGCCTTGGTTTACATTAGGTAATATCTTTGCAAAGCACAATGAGGTCATACAGTGGTATGAAATAACTGGGACCCTGGGAGGAAGCCTTTGGGTACTTTGGGCTAATGTATTAATTTACAAAATCATACTATCAGAAAAAAAAGAATGGAATACGTTGTTGAAGCCTGCTTTAGTCATTATCATTCCAATGCTAATTTCAATACCGTTTTATTTAAAAGCGTTTAAAAGTGCCGGTATTGAGGAACCCGGAGAATACGAAGCACTACTAGTTCAGCCCAATATAGACCCTAATCTAAAATGGGAAGACGATCAGAAAGTGAGCAACCTAGTAAAGATGTTAGCGATGGCGGAAAAAGAAATCACGCCAAACACCGAGTATGTAGTAATGCCAGAAACTGCAGTTGTAGAGTATGTAGACGAAGACCAGATGGACAATTTTGAGAGTGTTCGCTTACTCAAAGCTTTTGCAAAAAAGCATCCTCAAATACACATCATAACCGGAATATCTACTTACAACTGGTATGAGAAAGGAGAGAAAATGCAGCCTACTGCTCGTGAAACCCAAGGACAGTTCTATGAGAGCTATAATACAGCAATGGAAGTAAGTCCTAACGGAGAAACTGAACTTTATCACAAAATAAAACTAGTACCAGGAGCAGAGAAAATGCCCTATCCTAGACTTCTATCATTTCTTGATTTTCTCGCACTAGACCTTGGCGGAATAAGCGGAAGTCTGGGAAGAGATCCGTGTCCTAAAAACTTTGATGCAGGTGACAAGCCAGATGTAGCTCCACTAATCTGCTACGAGAGTGTATTCCCCGGCCACGTAGCAGACTTTACTCGTAGAGGGGCAGAAATACTACTAGTCATCACCAATGACGGTTGGTGGAAAGATACAGACGGCTACAAGCAACACATGTACTATGGCTGCTTGCGTGCTATAGAAAACAGAAGAGAAGTACTGCGTAGTGCCAATACCGGTATCACGTGCCGTATAGACAAAACAGGAACAATACAAAAACGCACCACATGGTGGGACCCTACCGTACTAAAAGTGAATGCAAATCACTATACCGAGCTCACTTTCTACAGCCAACACGGCGACTACATAGGTAGACTAGCTAGTTTTATTGGAATATTTTTTGTCTTGGGAATGTTTGTAAAAGGACGGAGTAAGATTGGGAATAGATAATTATTGGCAAATAGCTATCTAAAACATGGCATATAAAATAAAAAACATCGGACTAACATCCTACTTAGAAGCACTCGCTATCCAACAAGAGGTGCATCAGAGCATTGTAGATGGAGCAGAAGATACTCTCATACTCTGTGAGCATCCACACGTATATACCTTTGGTAAACGTGCCGACAGAAACAATCTCCTAATCTCACTCGAATTTTTAAATAACATAAACGCAGAAGTACACGAGACAGAACGTGGCGGTGATATTACCTACCATGGCCCTGGGCAATTGGTTGGCTACCCAATAATGCACCTACGCAAGCACGGAATAGGTGTAAAGAAATATGTAGATACGCTAGAAACCAGTATTATCAATGCACTTGCCAGCTTTAACATTGCGGCATATCAGATAGATGGGCTTACCGGCATTTGGGTAGGAAAAGAGGACGAAACTAAACGTAAAATAGGTGCTATAGGCATACGTGTACGTAACGGAATAAGTATGCATGGGTTTGCCCTCAACATTACCACAGACCTCTCCTATTTTGAGCATATTGTTCCGTGTGGGATCAATGACAAGGCAGTTACTTCTATCTATCAAGAGGTTGGCAACGGAACAGTTGCAGCGTTTGCTGATGCCTTTCAGAAGAGTTTCAATACTGAGTGGCAAAAAACGCTAGCTTTGTGATACTGCTATGATTTTAATCAAAAAAATACTCCTATGGACCATAGGCATTACAATCACTAGTGCCGTGCTTTTAATTCTCTTTGCTTTTTATGGCAATTTTAGTGGTGATGAACGAGTAGGCAAGATTATAAAAATAAGTAACAAAGGATACGTATTCAAAACGTGGGAAGGGCAACTTAACACAGGTGAAATACAACGTGGTATCTGGGAATTTTCGGTAAAACCCTCTGACAAAAAAACCTTGGCAGACCTAAGTGCCGCGATGAAATCAGGCTATAGAGTATCGCTCCATTACAATGAAAAATATATTTCAGTTCCTTTCTTGGGTGATACCAAAAATTTTATCACCGATGTAGAAGTGCTGCAGGATTAATATTAAAAACTATCAAGACACACTTCTTACGCGTTGTATGAAAGTGCTTCAGAAGCGTGTTCCTACAATTCCCAATCTACTTCTTCATCTAAAAAAGCATTCGTTTTACTAAAAGGCTTACTGCCAAAAAAGCCTGCTTTCCCTCCAGCATAAACTTCTGCTGCGGGATGTGGTGCCGCTAACACCAAGTGTTTTGATTCGTTTATTAGATATGTTTTCTTTTGAGCGTGTGCTCCCCAGAGTATAAAGACTACTTCATCTTTTTCTTTAGAAATGTATTCTATAGCTCCATCTGTAAAGGCTTCCCACCCTTTTCCTTTGTGAGCTGCGGGAGATTTTTGTTCTACGGTGAGTATGGTATTGAGCAAAAACACTCCGTTTTGTGCCCATTGAGTCAACTCTCCGCTCTGAGGTATTGCTATACCTACGTCTGCGTGTAGTTCTTTGAAAATATTGCGTAGTGAAGGAGGAATTCTATTTCCTTCTCTCACCGAAAAACAAAGTCCGTGTGCTTGCCCTTCTCCGTGGTAAGGGTCTTGACCAAGGATCACTACTTTTATCTCATCTACAGGAGTAAGCTCAAAGGCATTGAAGATTTCTTCTTCTGGCGGGTAGATGATGGCTCCTTCCTTTTTTCTCATTCGTAAATAGACTTGTAGGTCTTTGTAGTAAGGCTGAGAAGTTTGGGAGTTTAAAAAGGGCTGCCAAGAAGACGTCATCACTTTGATCCCCGCAACTTTATCTCCGTATTATATGGGCTATTAGGCACTACGTACTTCTTGTACATCCACACCGCAGACCCTACGAATAGGGCAACGAATAAGACGAGAATTAGCAATTTTGCATACTTATTTTTCATACAACACTTAAATAAAAAAGAGCGAATAGTATCTGAACACCATTCACTCTTTACTGTTCACTTTTTATTCGATTATTCTCCCGGTTTAACAAAAGCATACTCCGCTGCAAAACGAAGCATCTGCTCTACATAACCTTCTTGTTCTACCTTTAGGTTTGTAAAATTACCTTCTGCATCCATCACTGGCACTAGTTTAGGCTGTACAAAACCACTATATGGAGCAAGGTTTAAGCTCTCATATCGTTCTACCACCTCTTTGTGAAGAGCAGCGTCTACTGTTACTCCATATCCTTCTACGAGTGCTTCTGCTGCAGCATAGTCACCCTCCGACTTGATACGTTGTATCTCTTTCAATAACTCACCAAAAATCACGCGTAGCTTAGCGTAGTCATTTACGATGAAGTACGTCTTACCGTCTACTACTTTTTTCTCTACTACATTGTCTGCAAGACCTTTTTCGTATGCCCAACTTGCATTAAGCTGACGGTTACGCATATGGTCTTCTTCTATGTTTTCACCTTCTTCAAGTCTGCGTAATTGTAGCATCATACCATTCGCTATGTAGCTATCAAATTCTGCCATACCTACTTCTAGACTCGGAACAAGCCCAAGATCTACTAGCTTCTGATCGTAGATATAGTAAAGAGCTACCAAGTCAGCACGAGCTTCTTCTAGCGTATTACTATAGTTTTTTAGTGTTTCTTTAGGTGTCCCTATTCCTGGGTTTATTTTACCAGATGCGTGACCTATTACCTCATGCATAGCCGTATGCATTTTACCACTTAGCTTATCGTGTTCTTTTATACGTGCTCGAGTAGCTTCATCCATATAAAACTCATTAAGGGAGCTACTTCCGCCTGCGGCAGCATAAGCCGCTACAATGTTGCCCAAACTTACCGACTTACTACCTATAGTACTTCTTATCCAGTTGCTGTTGGGTAAGTTTATTCCAATAGGTGTAGCAGGAGCTGCATCTCCTGCCTCCATTACGGCATCTATTACTCTGTAACTTACACCAACTACCTTTTCTTTTTTGTGCTCATCCATTATCGAGCTATTGTCCTCAAAATACTGAGCATTTTCACTCAATACCGCCATACGCTTACTCGCTGCTTTGTCATTTACTTGTATCACGCCTTCAAAAGCACCTTTGGTACCAATAGCATCTCCGTATACTTCTATAAAACCAAGAATGAAATCTATCTCGCCTTCGGTACTGTTTACCCAATTGATGTTGGTTGCATCCCATTGACTAAGGTCGCCTGTAGTAAAGTACTCTGCTAACATACCTATATGCTTTGCTTGAGCCTCATTTTCTGCTACTTTTTCTGCTTTCTTTAGCCAGTAGATCATTTTATCCATAGCTCCACCGTATAAACCTCCACTTTTAATCGTAAGGTCTACTAGCTCGCCGTCTTGTTTTATAAGTCTAGAGTTTAGTCCATTCTCTATTGGTTTGGCCTCTCCCGTAGTCCCCATAGCAGCATAATGTGCCATGGCTTCAGCTTCTGTCACACCTTCACCATAATGGTTATTTGCACTCAATGCTACTTTGTCTACTCCTTTGTCTTTCACTACTTTTTTAGCATCTACAGATGAGTCAAACATTACTGGAGTAAGCTTAGCTATCATCTCCTCAGGAGTCTCACCTTCCATGGTAGGCCATTTAGCATCTTCACTATTTTTTACTAGCTCCTCAAAATATTCTTGGCTAAAGTCTGGCAAGAATTTCTTCTCTGCATAATGGTGATGTATACCATTGGCAAACCATACTCTTTTCAGGTATATCTCAAAATTATTCCAGTCTTCGGTAGACTTGTCTCCAGTATACGTAGTGTAAATATGCTCTAGGGTACGCTTAATCTGAATATTGTGCTTGTAGTTCTGAGCATACGTTATTTCTCTACCACTCAGTGCAGCCTGACTTAGATAGTACACCAGTTCTTTTTGCTTAGCCGTAAGATCATTGATACTACTGGCATCGTAGCTTAATATCTTGAGGTCGGCGAAACGATTTGGGTCGTTTTCTTCTGTTTCTGTACTCACCTCTTTAGGGGCGTCATTACAAGCTACGAGTACTGCAGCTAGGATAAATAATAGGAAATAATTTTTCATGTGTTTTAATCTTGATAGCGAAGATATGGAAAATGAAGGAATTTTTAACCTTCTTAAACGTGCTTCTGCGGCAACATAGCATCTGATCCTCTTACATACCGTACTGTATTCGCTCCATTGGATACAGCCTACAATACCATTTTATAGATACAATAGGCTAACCTATCTAGCTTTCTACACTCTAAACTTCTTCTTCAATCCTTCTAGGTCTTCTACCACTTTGTCATTGAGCGGAATACCATTCGCGGTACGCTCCGCTTTTATACGATACTCTTTCTCCCCGGGTACATACACTTCTTGATCGGCCTTTACACGTTCTGCAGATTTAAAACTCTGTATCCAGTGATCCATACTCGATTTAAATTCGGCCGTACCCCTAAATCCTTCGATCTCCATAGCACCTACAAAGTGACCAAGTCCTTTACCGGGTAAATTGGGCAGTATAGGCAAGAAACTCACAAATGGGGGCACCCACTTCCCATAGTTGGCACCCGACAGCACTCCTGTCATCACGTCTACCAAGCCGCCTAGAGCATATCCCTTATGACTACTCAGTTCTTCCAAACTACCGAGCGGAGTTAGCATTCCACCGTCTTTTAGCTCATCTACATTTTGGCTAGCATTACCGTGCTTATCTACCATCCATCCTTTCGGGATTACCTTACCTTCTCTTCGTGCTATTTCTATTTTTCCCCTAGCTACAGACGCCGTTGCTAAATCTATTACCAAAGGCCTCTCCGATCCTGCAGGAAAAGCGTAGGCTATAGGATTGGTTCCCAGCATAGCTTCTTTGCTGTGTGTAGGTGGTATGAAAGGAGTAGCATTGGTCATAGCCATACCTATCATATCATGCGGCAAAGCCATCATAGCGTGGTAACCTGCTATACCGAAGTGATTACTGTTTTGTATTGCTCCCCAGCCGCTGCCATATTGTTTTGCCCGCTCTACTGCAATGGCCATGGCCTTGGGTGCTACTACTAGCCCTAGACCACCATCTCCGTCTATGCTAAAAGTAGATTTGTTTTCTCTAATAATCTTTACCTCTGGGGTCATATTAATACGACCAGCTTCCCAAAGTGCTACATAACCCAACAAGCGAGATACCCCGTGACTATCAATGCCGCGTATATCTGCACTCGTGAGCACATCTGAAGCCTGTTTAGCATCTAGTTCATTGGCTCCCATCGCCATAAAGACATTCACACTCAGCTCGCTCAGTTCCTCTTTGGTAAATACTTGCATTCAATCACAAAAATGCATATTTTTTTAATGTACTAAATGGTTAACATTAATTTGTTTATAAACTTGAAAAAAAACATAATAAAATTTATTTAGAATAGATGCAACATATTTGCATAGCAACAGGTCTACCTTGAACCAAACTAAAACTAACCAATTGGATGAACGCGAACTTATCAAAGGATGTGTCAAAAATGACGTACATAGCCAACAGGCACTGTATGAGCACTTTGCACCAAAAATGATGGGAGTTAGTATGCGATATTGTACTAGTAAGATGGAAGCAGAGGATGTACTTCAAGATGCTTTCATTAAGATTTTTGATAAAATAAAAACCTTTAAAGGAGAAGGATCTTTTGAAGGATGGATAAGGAAGATAGTGGTATTTACAGCATTAAAAAGTAACGACAAGCGAGTTAGTAAATTCGAACCTGGATCATTAGAAAATGTTCAAGAACAAAGTTTTGACGCTAAAGCTATCAGCAATATGGAAACGGCTAATTTGCTGAGCATATTGCAAGAGTTGCCCGAAGGATACAGAGCAGTATTTAACCTCTACGCTATAGAAGGTTATAGCCACAAAGAGATAGGGAAAATACTTGACATAAGTGATGTGACCAGTCGCACACAGTATAGCAGAGCCAAACAACATTTGATTAAACTACTTGCCCAATATGGCATACAACGCATATGAAAAACGAGATAGAAAATATCTTCAAACAAAAATTCAACAGCTTTGAAGCAACACCGAGTGCGGGTCTTTTTGGTGCTATAATCGCCAAAAAGGCTAAGAAAAAACGAGCGATATGGATGTGGAGTACAGCAGCTTTACTGGTTACGGCATCTGCATTGGGCCTTTGGTCGTATACAAACAATACCCCTTTGCAGCTTGCAAAAAACACTATTGAGAATACGGATAAAAGCATACCCACTTTACCCGATCCAATACATGACAAAAAAGATGTTGTACAAGATAATAGCATTATCGAAAAGCCCCGATCACAGACCAATCTCAAGAATAAACCAGGTGGAGAAAGAATCAAAGAAGAGATTGCTGTAAAAAGAGAAACACGCACTCTAAAAACAGAAGCTAAGACACAGCATAGACATAACAAAGCTGCTAGAACAAACACCAACTCTAAAAACAAATGGGCTGAACTATTTGCCAAGATTGATATGGCAAATCCAACCATGGATTTGGATAAAGGGACACTATACCATGGGAACAAAAAACAGACTATCGATAAGAGTGCGGGGTTAAACATTCCACAAAACAATAAAACCAGGGCACTAATAAACTCAGCCAAAGACCACAAAACAGAGAATAACGACCGCAAACAGACGCTAAACAGTACCTTAAATACGATCACCTCCGTTACAATCGAACAAACACCTAAAGTCAAAGAAGAGGAGGATATTGAAGAGGTGATTCTTCCATTACCTACAGGAAGACTTGTTGCCCTTAATAAATGGAGAATACAGGCATCTGTGGGTATGGGTTATGCCAGTAGAACCCTTTCTGAAACGAATAAAGAATACATAGACTTAAGAAACAGCACAGAAAATGTAGCCGTATCCTATCAGTTTGGAGCAAATGTTATCTATCAATTTAGCCCACGCTGGAATATTCAAACAGGCTTGCAATACACCATAAGAAATGAACTATTTGAGTATAGTGAACAGATGTACACTACAGAAAAACGAGAGGTACAACGTACTGAGACAGTAGTACATCCTGTACTCGGAGAAATAGAGCGTACTTATCTGGAAATCACCATAGATACAACATCTCAGTATCTAAAGTATACATCATCTCAAAACAAATTCCAAACTGTAAGTATTCCCATTATTGTAGAACGCGAGCTCTTTAAACATCATAGCTGGAGTTTACTTGCTAAAGTGGGAGTACATGCTGGCATATACTCCAATAGAGTTGGGCTGCTACTAGCACCAAATAAGGAAACACAGGAATATACCACACTGCCCACTCGTAATACAGGTATCGCCAGTGCAATGTTTGGTACAGGTGTGCTGTACAGCGTTACACCGCGAATTTCTTTGCTTGCTTATCCACAAGTAAATTTACAACTTAATTCCAGTACAAAACGTACTGCAGGATTTAGCCAAAATGACTGGGGTATCTATACACACGTTGGTTTGAGAATAGGCTTATAAAATGATGAGAAAAATTGCACTTGTTACCACACTCCTTTTTTGGGTAAGCCAAGTGCTTGCCCAATTTGGGTTTACCACCTTGGGAGACGTAGTGAATCTGCGTATCAATAGTAATGGCAGTTTAGGTGTAAACCTAAGCAACCTATCTCCTAGTTCCAACCTTACTGATCAAACAAGCAATCACTTTCTAAAACAAGCAGGACTGTATATCATAGCAAGCGACAACATCGGTCAATTTCACAGTGCCATACAGTATATACAAGGCATAGATTCGTTTGATTTTTGGCCAGGCCCAGTGGACACACTCACCAACCAAACAGGCAACATTGCAGATTGGGATAATGTATGGAGTCTAACTAAAGAAGAAGTAGACTACCACCAGAACAACTGGATGAAGAGTGGTTATGTACCAAGCACTAGTATTGCAAACTGGCCTGCTAATGGTAGTGACGGATATGCCAAATACCTAGCTCCTTTTGTAGACTATAACAGTGATGGCATTTACAATCCAGAGCTAGGAGACTACCCTGCAATTAGAGGTCAAAAATCGGCCTATTGTATTTTTAATGATCTAGCCGAAGAACATACTGCATCTCTTGGAGTAGAACTCGGCATAGAAGTACAACTTATGGCCTATCAACTAGCTGGTAGTGAGACTATTTACTTAGAATACTACCTTATTAACCGAGGCATCTTAGATTACGATAAAATTTGGGTGGGCTTCTTCTTAGACGGGCAATGCGGAAACCCAAACGACAATTTTGCAGGCACCTTCCAGACATACCCTCAGAGTGTGTTTGTATACAATGGAGACGAACTGGACGAAGGATATTTTGAAGAGAGCCTACCCTTTGTCTCTGCGACATTTCTAAATGAAAACTTAACTAAAAGTATTGCTTTTGACAACACGAATAAAGTTAGTGGAGCACCTCATTTGGTGAATGAACACATAGAGATAGGCCAAGGAAATTGGAAAAATGGACAACAACTGCAACAAGGAGGTGAAGGCATAATTACCACGAATAAAGCAGATTACATATTTAATCAAAGCCAAGGTTCATCCAATCCTTGGGTGGAAGAACTCCCAACAAACAAACTAGGAGAACGTTCCATAATAGGTATTACTGAGCATGACAATTTCACAGCTAAAGATTTCATAAAATTAGACGTTGCTCTAGATTTTGGGTTTTACAAATCAGAAGAAGACAGGATTGAAACAATTACTGCCGTTTCTGAGCAAAGTTTAAATAATTACAGAAATGTGACAAGTGCCAAAATAGTAACTTCCGAAAATACATTTTCGGTATACCCAAACCCCATTACTTCTTCTCGATTCACACTTGACTCCAAGCATATATTTGATTTAGAAATAATTGATTACCAAGGAATTACTGCTTATTCTGCGAGCAATATAAAAAAAGGCAAAAACGTATGCAACATTCACCTAGACTCAGGGGTCTATGTATTGAAGCTAACAACTAAAAAGGGTGTTCAAACCATTAAACTGTATGTTAGCTACTAACCAATGCTAAGACAATTGAATAAGAAATGAAAAGCAATTATATTCCCACATCAAACTTGACTGTGAAGTCAAAAAATAGTTACTCTATGATTAAATTACTAAAGAAAAGTGCTTTAGCACTGCTATTTATGCTTCCTTTGATATTCTCAGGAACAAAAGCAGAAGCTTCTCACATGATGGGAGCTGATATTACCTATCGGTGTATTGATACCCTCAAGTTTGAAATAACCCTAAAATGGTACAGAGACTGCAGAGGTATCTCACTAAATGGAGCAGGTAGTCTAACGGTTCGTTGCACCAATGGTGCATCGAGAACGGTAAATCTATCACTACTTGGGATTAAAGAAATAACACCTCTTTGTGCCACAGAACCCTCGCGTTGCTCACCAAGTAACACAACAGGAACTGGTGAAGGTGTAGAAGAGCACACCTATCGCGGTATAGTCGATTTCAATGTCGCTCCTCTGAGTGCCTTGGCAAACTGTACGGGAAAAATAATATTTGGTGCTAGTGTAAACGCAAGAAACGGAGCAATAACAACTGGCCCGAGTGGGACACTATACACAGATGCCGAACTGAATATCTCTAAAGCCCCTTGCAATACCTCACCAGGTCTTACTAGTGAGCCCGTTGCTGTGTTGTGCTGTGACCAACCCTTCTTTTTCAATAATGGAGCACTAGATACTGCCAACTTTGATTCATTGAGTTATGATTGGGGGCAGCCACAAAGAGGCTACGGACAGCAAACAAACTACAGTGGCAATTTTGCCTATAACAATCCATTCACAGCGTACTACCCTAGTCCTGCACTTACTTTCCCATTCAATAATCCTAATGCTAATCCTCCCATCGGGATTTATCTAGACCCCCTTACCGGAGATATCATTGTGACACCTACCAACTGTGGTGGAGAGGTAACTGTAGCTGTAATAGTAATTACAGAATGGAGAGCCAACCCCACTACAGGAGTAATGGAAGATATAGGCAAGACACGAAGAGATATGCAGTTCATTGTAAAGAATTGCCCCGGGAATAAACCACCAGTCGTAAATGGACCCTATTCGCATACCATTTGTGAAGGAAACCAATTGTGCTTTAATGTTACTACCAATGACCTTCCATTTGTTCCACCACCACCAGCACCTATACCACCGTTAGATACTGTACTATTGGATTGGAACGGCGGTATAGCTGGAGCTACGTTCACTATTCTAGATCCTACTGCTCGTCTAAAAACAGGCCGATTCTGCTGGACACCTCCGATTGGTGCAGCCAGTACATTACCCTACACATTTACAGCCACAGCAAGAGATGATGCTTGTCCGTTGAATGCAGTAACTGTTCGTGGTTATCGTATATTGGTAAAACCTAAAGCTTTAGCAGAGATAGATATAGACACGATGGCTTGTGGTATCTACCCCCTAAAAGCTATTATTCCAGACGGTTTCCAAGGCAATCCTTCTTACAGTTGGTCACTCCTAGACTCCAACAGAAACTTAATACTCAGCGATAAGTCTGGTGCATTTAGATCTACTGGAACATTCCTTAGTGTAACAGCTTCAGATACCTTAGTTTTCCGTACGGGAGGCAAGTATTTAATTCAATTGAACATTAATAACAACCCACTGAACTGCCCAAGTGTATTTTATGATACGCTGATTGTTCCTCCTTTGCTTGAAGCTGATTTATCAATTGGTAAAGATACGTTTGTATGTGCAGGAACAGATATTGTTTTTGATCCCTTTATATCCAATTATTCTCCGCCACTATCATATCAATGGATCACTATGGGAGTAGAAGATGATGGCACATTTATTAATAATGTAACATCAAACCCTGTGGATAACAAGGATACCTTTAGACTGTCAGTACCTAATGTACAGTACGATACTGCTGTAGGCCTTTTCATAGTGGATGGATCGGGCTGTACGGCAACAGACACCATACAAGTATTCTTAAAATCTAATCCAAGAGCAGTATTGCCTCCAGATACCCGAATCTGTTCTTATGATGAGTTTAATATAGTACCAAACTTGGACACGGCATACTGGATAGACCCTGACGGTGTACTCTTAATACAAGGAGATACGCTATTCAAAGAATGGTACTACAATGGTAATGCACTTGCATTTAGCACGGAAGACAGTGTTACTGTAAGAGAAGAGGGCGAGTACACTATTCAGATCTACGACAGTCTTGGTTGTTCTGATACAGATACCATGATACTGTATGTAAATGATACTGTACGAGCAGATGCAGGACCAGATCAGACCATTTGTTTCAATGATACATTTACTCTATCTGCAAATGGAATAGATACAGCGGGAGCCATAGCTTCTGGTTTGTATACCTGGTATGACATTACACCATCTAATCCAGCGGTAATCACCATTGGCAATGATGCCGACACATCATTTGTAGCTGCAAATGACAGAGTATTTAGACTCGAACTATCCAGAACACAAGGAGGCATCGAATGCTTTGATGAAGACACCGTTATTATACGCGTAGACCAATTGCCTGTAATCACTTTAGGAAGTGATGAAGAAGTATGCTGTGATTATGGAGCTATAAATCTTAACCTCAAAGTAAATTCAGCTGCAGGAGGAATCTGGTATAGTACAATCACCCCTTCTTTAGTTGCTCTTAATGAATACAATACAGACGCAGCTTGTGGTATGATCACAAATCCAGCTACTTCCATTACTACCTATGCTACCTACAAGTACCAAGATCCTAGTACAACTTGTTTCAACCAAGACTCTATAGAAATTATTGTTAAAGGACTACCTCCAATTATATCTCAAGAGAAACAATACTGCCAAGATTACGGAGCATTTAGACTTGCATCTCCCTCCGAAGGGCTGATTGTAAGTAATGTTGCCCTCGGCACACCTTCTTGGAGATGTTTAGACTCTAACTCAACGCTTAACCGTTTTGTTGATGATATGCTAGAGAATAGAGGGGGACCGGGTTTCGCTGATTATTGGTTGAATATAACCGAGTCTGCTTACACCATACAAAACCCAAATGCAGATACAGTCGTTCTTGAGTTCAGTTATAGAGATCAATTTGGATGTAGAAACAAGGATACCGTTAGTGTGATTATATCTAAAGTTCCAAAAATCCGATTTAGAGATGGAAGAGAACTATGCTTTGATGAAGGAGAAATAATGTTGAATGACTTATTTGATGTTACACCTTCTCTTAGAGATGGCAATTGGAGTATTGAAAGCTCAGCAGGATATAGAATTCCTTCAGAATTAGGAGGATTAGCTGGAGACTCTACATTGGGCTACTCCATTAATACACTCGCAAGTACAGAATTGGCAAATGCAGGCGTAATACCAAACAGCTGGAAACTACGGTATACACATAAATCTTCAGGTTGTCCTACATTCTTGGACACCAATTTAGTCATCAATCCATTACCAACATTAAACCTTAATACCCTTGACCCTAGGTATTGCGAAGATTATGTAGGTACCATTCCTCTACAGGCTACTCCGAGCGGAGGAACTTGGACTTCTACCAATCCACCTGCTCTAGTGGGTAGCGATCAGTTTAGCCCTAGTCTAGCCACAGTAGATGCTACTGAGATTAAATTCTACTATAACTATACCGATAATGCTACTGGATGTAGTGAAGTTGATTCTATATTTTCTTTGGTAGATCTAGAACCTACCATTAACCTAGCAACAAGTGCGGTATACTGCCTGGAAGAGAACGAGACCACCAGAACACTCAACCTACCCATATCTGCTACCAATAACTCTAGTCTACTATGGATACCAACTGATTTCTATGGCAATAGAGATCGTATAACTGCAGGTCCTATTGACAATACTACAGGAACAGGGAATATCACTCTCACGCTTCAAAACCAAAAAGCAGATACCTTTAGGATAGGTGCAAATGCAGGTGGTCTTGGAGCTTGCAATGACAAACCTGATTTCTTTGAAATTATTATGAATCCTCTCCCAGATGTTACTATTACAAACAGCAACCCAAATGGATGTGACCCTGTAACAACTGATTTAGGATTAGTAATCAATAATGAGATAGACCCAACAACAGCTACGTATAGTTGGACCTTTGGAAATGGAGCTTCATCTACTAACAATACGGCTACCCAAACCTATACGGGTGTGGATAGAGGAGATATTAGCCTAACGGTAACTTCGGCTGCCAACTGTAGCACTACAGTAGTGAGCAATGTTCTTGTATACCCTATTCCCAATGCGAGTTTCTTGCCCGACCCTAACAACTATACTACTGCCGCTTTACCGCGATTTGTCTTTACAAACAAAAGTGACGTTGATGAT
This sequence comes from Bacteroidia bacterium, assembly GCA_028247315.1. Taxonomy (GTDB): domain Bacteria; phylum Bacteroidota; class Bacteroidia; order NS11-12g; family UBA9320; genus UBA9320. Next base: position 36,901 of record JAOKFZ010000016.1, read on the forward strand.
GTAAATGGAGCGGTAATAGTACGTAACTCCTGGGATTTTGGTGACCTAAATATATTAACTGATACCTCTAGTGCAGAAAACCCATCGTACTACTACTCAACGGATACAGCAACCTATTGTGCCAACCTAGAGGTAACCACCAATCATGGATGTATGGATGATACAACGGTGTGTGTAATAGTAGGTCCTGACCTTATTGTTTTCATACCAAATGCTTTTACACCAAACCTCTCTGGTCCTGACCAAAACGAAGGATTTAGAGCAATTATCTCTGGAGAGAAAACAATGGAGCTTACTATCTTTGATAGATGGGGCGAGATTCTATTCCAAACAACACAAAAGGATGAACAATGGAATGGAACCTATAAAGGAGTTCTTGCACAACAAGACGTGTACGCATACCAACTCAAAGTAACTACCTTAGATGACGAACTCTATACGTACTCAGGAACAGTTACCTTGATACGTTAGACTAAATTTATGAGTCATCCTAAAATAGGCTAACAGGTTTAGGTCAATACTAAAAAACCACTTTGGATACCCAAGGTGGTTTTTTAGTATATAACATTTGACATTTAAAAGACAAGGCACAAAGGTTGTTTATCAACTCTTCAATCCTGTCCTAAATAAATTCACAAGGAAAAATTAAGGTATTAGAGCCTAATAGAATGGTTCTTTTGAATTTAGCTAAACTGTAAAAAAACCTTATACAGCTGAATTAATTACAATAAACAGAGCACTATTTTATAATTAATAGTGCTTTTTATTTTTAAAGTAATAATGTTGTAACTCACTTCAAATTATGACCATAATATGACAAGGAGTTGCTATATGATTAATTTACTAAAGAAAAGTGCTTTAGCACTGCTATTTATGCTTCCTTTGATATTCTCAGGAACAAAAGCAGAAGCTACTCACATGATGGGAGCTGATATTACCTATCGGTGTATTGATACACTCAAATTTGAAATAACCCTAAAATGGTACAGAGACTGCAGAGGTATCTCACTAAATGGAGCAGGTAGTCTAACGGTTCGTTGCACCAATGGTGCATCGAGAACGGTAAATCTATCACTACTTGGGATTAAAGAAATAACACCTCTTTGTGCCACAGAACCCTCGCGTTGCTCACCAAGTAACACAACAGGAACTGGTGAAGGTGTAGAAGAGCACACCTATCGCGGTATAGTCGATTTCAATGTCGCTCCTCTGAGTGCCTTGGCAAACTGTACGGGAAAAATAATATTTGGTGCTAGTGTAAACGCAAGAAACGGAGCAATAACAACTGGCCCGAGTGGGACACTATACACAGATGCCGAACTGAATATCTCTAAAGCCCCTTGCAATACCTCACCAGGTCTTACTAGTGAGCCCGTTGCTGTGTTGTGCTGTGACCAACCCTTCTTTTTCAATAATGGAGCACTAGATACTGCCAACTTTGATTCATTGAGTTATGATTGGGGGCAGCCACAAAGAGGCTACGGACAGCAAACAAACTACAGTGGCAATTTTGCCTATAACAATCCATTCACAGCGTACTACCCTAGTCCTGCACTTACTTTCCCATTCAATAATCCTAATGCTAATCCTCCCATCGGGATTTATCTAGACCCCCTTACCGGAGATATCATTGTGACACCTACCAACTGTGGTGGAGAGGTAACTGTAGCTGTAATAGTAATTACAGAATGGAGAGCCAACCCCACTACAGGAGTAATGGAAGATATAGGCAAGACACGAAGAGATATGCAGTTCATTGTAAAGAATTGCCCCGGGAATAAACCACCAGTCGTAAATGGACCCTATTCGCATACCATTTGTGAAGGAAACCAATTGTGCTTTAATGTTACTACCAATGACCTTCCATTTGTTCCACCACCACCAGCACCTATACCACCGTTAGATACTGTACTATTGGATTGGAACGGCGGTATAGCTGGAGCTACGTTCACTATTCTAGATCCTACTGCTCGTCTAAAAACAGGCCGATTCTGCTGGACACCTCCGATTGGTGCAGCCAGTACATTACCCTACACATTTACAGCCACAGCAAGAGATGATGCTTGTCCGTTGAATGCAGTAACTGTTCGTGGTTATCGTATATTGGTAAAACCTAAAGCTTTAGCAGAGATAGATATAGACACGATGGCTTGTGGTATCTACCCCCTAAAAGCTATTATTCCAGACGGTTTCCAAGGCAATCCTTCTTACAGTTGGTCACTCCTAGACTCCAACAGAAACTTAATACTCAGCGATAAGTCTGGTGCATTTAGATCTACTGGAACATTCCTTAGTGTAACAGCTTCAGATACCTTAGTTTTCCGTACGGGAGGCAAGTATTTAATTCAATTGAACATTAATAACAACCCACTGAACTGCCCAAGTGTATTTTATGATACGCTGATTGTTCCTCCTTTGCTTGAAGCTGATTTATCAATTGGTAAAGATACGTTTGTATGTGCAGGAACAGATATTGTTTTTGATCCCTTTATATCCAATTATTCTCCGCCACTATCATATCAATGGATCACTATGGGAGTAGAAGATGATGGCACATTTATTAATAATGTAACATCAAACCCTGTGGATAACAAGGATACCTTTAGACTGTCAGTACCTAATGTACAGTACGATACTGCTGTAGGCCTTTTCATAGTGGATGGATCGGGCTGTACGGCAACAGACACCATACAAGTATTCTTAAAATCTAATCCAAGAGCAGTATTGCCTCCAGATACCCGAATCTGTTCTTATGATGAGTTTAATATAGTACCAAACTTGGACACGGCATACTGGATAGACCCTGACGGTGTACTCTTAATACAAGGAGATACGCTATTCAAAGAATGGTACTACAATGGTAATGCACTTGCATTTAGCACGGAAGACAGTGTTACTGTAAGAGAAGAGGGCGAGTACACTATTCAGATCTACGACAGTCTTGGTTGTTCTGATACAGATACCATGATACTGTATGTAAATGATACTGTACGAGCAGATGCAGGACCAGATCAGACCATTTGTTTCAATGATACATTTACTCTATCTGCAAATGGAATAGATACAGCGGGAGCCATAGCTTCTGGTTTGTATACCTGGTATGACATTACACCATCTAATCCAGCGGTAATCACCATTGGCAATGATGCCGACACATCATTTGTAGCTGCAAATGACAGAGTATTTAGACTCGAACTATCCAGAACACAAGGAGGCATCGAATGCTTTGATGAAGACACCGTTATTATACGCGTAGACCAATTGCCTGTAATCACTTTAGGAAGTGATGAAGAAGTATGCTGTGATTATGGAGCTATAAATCTTAACCTCAAAGTAAATTCAGCTGCAGGAGGAATCTGGTATAGTACAATCACCCCTTCTTTAGTTGCTCTTAATGAATACAATACAGACGCAGCTTGTGGTATGATCACAAATCCAGCTACTTCCATTACTACCTATGCTACCTACAAGTACCAAGATCCTAGTACAACTTGTTTCAACCAAGACTCTATAGAAATTATTGTTAAAGGACTACCTCCAATTATATCTCAAGAGAAACAATACTGCCAAGATTACGGAGCATTTAGACTTGCATCTCCCTCCGAAGGGCTGATTGTAAGTAATGTTGCCCTCGGCACACCTTCTTGGAGATGTTTAGACTCTAACTCAACGCTTAACCGTTTTGTTGATGATATGCTAGAGAATAGAGGGGGACCGGGTTTCGCTGATTATTGGTTGAATATAACCGAGTCTGCTTACACCATACAAAACCCAAATGCAGATACAGTCGTTCTTGAGTTCAGTTATAGAGATCAATTTGGATGTAGAAACAAGGATACCGTTAGTGTGATTATATCTAAAGTTCCAAAAATCCGATTTAGAGATGGAAGAGAACTATGCTTTGATGAAGGAGAAATAATGTTGAATGACTTATTTGATGTTACACCTTCTCTTAGAGATGGCAATTGGAGTATTGAAAGCTCAGCAGGATATAGAATTCCTTCAGAATTAGGAGGATTAGCTGGAGACTCTACATTGGGCTACTCCATTAATACACTCGCAAGTACAGAATTGGCAAATGCAGGCGTAATACCAAACAGCTGGAAACTACGGTATACACATAAATCTTCAGGTTGTCCTACATTCTTGGACACCAATTTAGTCATCAATCCATTACCAACATTAAACCTTAATACCCTTGACCCTAGGTATTGCGAAGATTATGTAGGTACCATTCCTCTACAGGCTACTCCGAGCGGAGGAACTTGGACTTCTACCAATCCACCTGCTCTAGTGGGTAGCGATCAGTTTAGCCCTAGTCTAGCCACAGTAGATGCTACTGAGATTAAATTCTACTATAACTATACCGATAATGCTACTGGATGTAGTGAAGTTGATTCTATATTTTCTTTGGTAGATCTAGAACCTACCATTAACCTAGCAACAAGTGCGGTATACTGCCTGGAAGAGAACGAGACCACCAGAACACTCAACCTACCCATATCTGCTACCAATAACTCTAGTCTACTATGGATACCAACTGATTTCTATGGCAATAGAGATCGTATAACTGCAGGTCCTATTGACAATACTACAGGAACAGGGAATATCACTCTCACGCTTCAAAACCAAAAAGCAGATACCTTTAGGATAGGTGCAAATGCAGGTGGTCTTGGAGCTTGCAATGACAAACCTGATTTCTTTGAAATTATTATGAATCCTCTCCCAGATGTTACTATTACAAACAGCAACCCAAATGGATGTGACCCTGTAACAACTGATTTAGGATTAGTAATCAATAATGAGATAGACCCAACAACAGCTACGTATAGTTGGACCTTTGGAAATGGAGCTTCATCTACTAACAATACGGCTACCCAAACCTATACGGGTGTGGATAGAGGAGATATTAGCCTAACGGTAACTTCGGCTGCCAACTGTAGCACTACAGTAGTGAGCAATGTTCTTGTATACCCTATTCCCAATGCGAGTTTCTTGCCCGACCCTAACAACTATACTACTGCCGCTTTACCGCGATTTGTCTTTACAAACAAAAGTGACGTTGATGATGTAAATGGAGCGGTAATAGTACGTAACTCCTGGGATTTTGGTGACCTAAATATATTAACTGATACCTCTAGTGCAGAAAACCCATCGTACTACTACTCAACGGATACAGCAACCTATTGTGCCAACCTAGAGGTAACCACCAATCATGGATGTATGGATGATACAACGGTGTGTGTAATAGTAGGTCCTGACCTTATTGTTTTCATACCAAATGCTTTTACACCAAACCTCTCTGGTCCTGACCAAAACGAAGGATTTAGAGCAATTATCTCTGGAGAGAAAACAATGGAGCTTACTATCTTTGATAGATGGGGCGAGATTCTATTCCAAACAACACAAAAGGATGAACAATGGAATGGAACCTATAAAGGAGTTCTTGCAC
>JAOKFZ010000017.1 GCA_028247315.1 Bacteroidia bacterium
GTGTTTTGAGTTTCCATTTATAAATACTTCCATTGGCGATAAAATTCAACCCTATTGGACTATTAAAAATGCTGATACAAGCAGCACATCTTATTTTGAAGATAATCCTAAGCATACATTAGACAAATTGGTTGATTCTGTGTTTGCGTGCCTGAAGGTTTCAGATAAAAATGGGTGTTTGGATTCAGTGTGTCTTTCTTTTCCAAACAAGTTTAAAGAGTCTCTTCATCTTTATAATATATTCACTCCTGATAATGATGGGTATAATGATACCTATTTAGTAGATATAGTAGGCGCCTCAGAATTCCAATTGTACATATATAATAGATGGGGAAATCAACTGTTTTTTAGTCAAGATCCTAAAAATGGATGGAATGGGCAGTTTGAAAACTCAGGAGACACTTTGCCTGAAGGCACCTATTTTTATATCGTCAAATATCGAATGCTTTGCACCGAAAAACAAGAACGCATTTCAGGAATCGTAGAGCTTATTCGCTAGTCACTGATACGTTAATTACGAAAGGTTCTGACAATAACTAGGGGTCTTTTAGTACTTTTACCCCCCCTACATCGAAGTATGGCAAAAACATGATAAAAACAACCTACACTCTGTGTGCACTTGCACTACTGCTTGCAGTAAGTTGCTCTGAACCACAAGATAACTCTACTGAGAAAGATACAGCAGTATCTGCCATAGCACCATCTCCGAAAGAGCTGCTCAGGCAAGCATACCAACTCTTCAAAGAAGGGGACGATGCAGCATCTATAGAGCTGGCGAATACCGTGCTCGAAATAGGCAGAGAGACGAAGAACGACACTCTGGTAGGTAGAGCACTTACATCGCTGTGCAGAAATGCACAGCGTAAACTGGACACCACCCGTTTAGCCGAATTGAGCCTTGAATTGAGTAAACTCGCTGCCTCATCTGGCAACCCGCAATGGTTGATGTACCGAGCCCATATGAACGCTGAAATGTGGCGACTCATCGGCAATATGGATCGAGCAGAAGAATACTACAATGAGAGTATGCGAATAAGTTATGAAACAGGAGCCATGGGCATGTACACCATCGATCATTTCAACAAGTCGTTTGTATCTATAGCTAAGGGCGATTTTGAAACAGCCAATCAACTCATAACAAAATACTATGCCCTCCGAAAAGAAGCAGACGCTACCGCAGCTGAAGATGCATACGGCCTTATCGCTCTCGCTTATCTACTGGAGCAGCAAGGAAATTATACCGGAGCTCACGAAGTGGCCACCGTAACTAGAAGATTGTTCAAAGAACAGAACCTATTCCCAGAGCCGCCAGACGAAAAACCATTGATAGCTGTAGAGGATAAAGTAAATGAAGTGCTTGATTCTACCACGTTAGCCGACATACGTACACGTTCGTACACTCAATCAGTCTCTGATTTGCTAGCTAAGTATTTGGAATAAATACGTGCTTGCTGTAGAAAGCAAATTGACCTTACCAAAAATGCCAAGCCACTCGCTCTCGATCATAAAATGCATTGAAACGCCGTGCAATGTGTACCCATAGAATAAATCACCCAATAGAATTCGCTTCTCCTATATTTGCCTTCTATGCTTATTAAAACCTATGGAAGTGCTGTATACGGAATCTCTGCTCAACTTATTACCGTAGAAGTAGATGTAGGTCAAGGAGCCAAAACCCAAATAATTGGCTTACCCGACAATGCCGTAAAAGAAAGTCAACCACGTGTAAATGCTGCCATGAAAAATAGTGGCTACACCTATCCGCGTAAGGGCGTGGTTATCAATATGGCTCCTGCAGATATACGCAAAGAAGGTTCTGCCTATGATCTCACCATTGCTATTGGTGTAATGGCCGCAGGAGAGCTAATCGCCGCAGACTTAATAGAAGAAACCATACTAATGGGTGAGCTAAGTTTGGATGGAAGTATCCTACCAATAAAAGGAGCACTGCCCATAGCCATACAAGCTCAGAAAGACGGCTACAAAAGACTCATAGTGCCCAAAGAAAATGCCCGAGAAGCAGCCATAGTAAAAGACCTGGAAGTCTACGGTATGGAAAACCTAAAAGACGTAGTAAGCCTGCTGGAAGGTACCCAACAATTTGAACGAACTATTGTAAATCCTCGTGATGAGTTCGCAGACAGTATAGATAAATTGGTATACGATTTTAGTGACGTAAAGGGGCAAGAAAACATAAAACGAGCCATGGAAATAGCCGCCGCCGGTGGTCATAATATAATTCTCATTGGCCCTCCAGGGGCTGGCAAAACCATGCTTGCTAAGCGACTCAACACTATTCTTCCTCCTATGAATCTGCACGAAGCGTTGGAAACCACCAAGATACACTCTGTGGCAGGTAGGCTGGGAAACAACGCTACGCTGATGGCTCAACGACCTTTTAGGAGTCCGCACCATACCATAAGTGACGTTGCTCTAGTAGGTGGTGGCAATCATCCACAACCGGGAGAAATCAGCTTGGCACACAACGGTGTTTTATTCTTAGATGAGTTGCCCGAGTTTAAGCGTACGGTACTCGAAGTATTGCGTCAACCGTTGGAAGACAGACGCGTAACCATAAGTAGAGCAAAGTTTTCTGTAGATTATCCGTGCTCTATGATGCTGGTAGCCAGCATGAATCCGTGCCCATGTGGGTACTTCAATCATCCCGAAAAAGAATGCGTATGTGCTCCGGGGGTAGTACAGAAATACCTCAGTAAAATTAGCGGACCACTGCTCGACCGTATAGATATACACATAGAAGTAACCCCCGTAAAATTTGATGAGCTAAACAAACAAGATACAGGTAATGAGGAACAAAGCGAAGCTATCCGTACACGGGTAATAACCGCTCGTGAGCTACAGAACAAACGCTTCGAAACACTACCGCTCTACAGCAATGCCCAGATGGAAAGCAACCTGATACGCAAGTACTGTGAGATAGACGCCAAAGGCTCTATCCTACTCAAAAATGCCATGAACAAGCTCAACCTCTCTGCTCGTGCTTATGATCGTATTCTCAAAGTAAGTAGAACAATAGCAGACCTAAGCGATAGCCAAACCATAGAAATGGAGCACCTAGCAGAAGCCATTCACTACAGAAGCTTGGATCGAGAGAATTGGGGAGCGTAAATAGGTGTGTATTTGAATATGACCCATTACCTTTGCCCCAATGCAATTAATCACTACACACGTTTGTATGGTCAAGGACATCGGTGTTCATGGCAACCTCTTTGGAGGAATAATGATGGCTTGGATAGATGAAGCTGCTAGTGCTATGGCGGTAAGCATCTGCCACACACCCAATATGGTGACCGTAAAGGTAGATGAGTTAGTTTTTAAAAAAACGGTGAAGGAAGGTTTCTTGATTCGCATATATGGCGAAGTTGCCCATATGGGAAATACGTCTCTCACCTTCAAAATAGAAGCTCGTAAAGTGAGCGTATACACCGGAGAAGAAGATGTGGTAGTAACCACTAATACCACCTTTGTGCGTATAGATGAAGAAGGTAAGCCTACTCCTATACCGACCATTGTAAAAGAAAGACACAAAGACAAGCAAGGGTAATTCTTCTTTGAGTTTGAATCTGCAATAACATTCATTTAGTCCCGCTACTCAACTCGTTCCTGCTCCTCGTTCAATCCATGTAAGGTTCTCGTTTACCTTTGGGTTACTACATAGTATTCACTTAAAAAAGTAATTATTATGCAACCAAAAACAAACAGAACAAGACCAGACAGAATTATCCTATTCGAAATAGGCACCATTATCGCACTTCTCTTTGTCAACTATATGCTCAATTTTCAGTATAGTGTAGCACCAGCAGAACCACCCCAGACACAAGACGATCCGTATGCCGAAAAACCGTATGTAATGACACCGTTCATTGAGCCAAAAGTAATTGTAGAACCTAAACCCCTAAAAAGCGAAATCATTGAAGCATCTATCTTTGATCCGATAGCTCTCATAAAGCAAGTAGATGACTTATTCAATACTCCAGATCAGATTATGGCCCCTCCTAGCTTCACTCCACCAGGACCCATTGCTCCATTTGTAGTAAAAGAAAGAATTGATTCGTCCTTAATAGTGCACGATTTTCCAGATCAAATGCCCGAGTATCCTGGTGGGGAAGGAGAACTCATCAAGTATATTGTTTCTCATTTTGATATCCCTGATCCGCTATTTGAGCTCGGCATTGACGTGAAACTGGATGTAGAATTTGTCATAGACCAATCTGGAGAAGTGTCCGATTTTAAGATACTCAACTGTTCCAGACCCGGTTTTGGATTGGAAGGAGAAGCCAAACGCGTATATACCAAAATGCCGAAGTGGAAACCCGGAACCAACCATGGAAATCAGGTTAAAGTACGCTTGCATCAGCCCATTAAAATTCAAATAAATTAATCGTGGCATTGTTATGGATTATAGCTTACTAATTCGGTAAGAACGTTTTCATAAACTTAGTTGTTAGTAGAAAAGAGGGCATCAAAGCCCTCTTTTTCTTTTACACTAGTTTCTGCATTCGGTCATTTTTTACCGCTTTTCAACTCCAAAACACCGTTTATGAACTGTGCAGTGGCAATTCACACTATTTCTCGTTATCTTTACGATATGATAAAATCGCAAAATACATTTCGCTTTCTACTCACAGCACTTGTGCTGGTAGCCGTAGCTAGCATCTCTTTTGCAGTAGCAGAAGAAGGCGATAAGGATAAAGATAAGAATGGCAAAAAAGATCCAAAGAAGTCTAATGTTTCCGCAATAGACAGCAACAGCACCGATGACGAGTACGATATACAACCAACTAAAAACCAAGTAGATGATACACTTGTATATGAAGACTGGGATGGTCAAGGTGGCGGTGTTGATGATGACGGACAATACAGCGGAGCGTATCAAGGCAATCCGGATATGGGTGGATCAAAAAATAAACCCAGCAGTGGGTACCAAATCGGAGCAAGTGATGCTATAGCCGTTTTCAAAAATAAATACAAAGTAGAATTTGATGTATATCCGAACCCTGTGGCAAACGAGCTGCATATACGACCGGAGAAGACACCACAAACGCTTCAAATAACCAACCTTGTAGGTAAGGTGCAAAAACAAGGAGATTACGCTCCTGTAGTAACTGTATCTGACCTAGCATCTGGTGTTTACCATATACAATTGATATATCCTGACCGACATGTAGAGTCGCGTAAGTTTATCAAGTATTAGTTCAATTTTTGTTTAACCATCTAAAAGTAAGAAAATCATGTTAAGAGCTGTAATTATCGACGACGAGAGAAAAAGTAGAGAAAACCTAGAGTTACTCCTTGATTCATTTGTAGAAAATGTACAAATCGTAGGCACGGCAAACGGTGTGCTCGAAGGTATACGTGCTATTGACAAGCACCACCCCGACCTGATTTTCTTGGATATTCACTTGGCAGATGGCGACGGTTTTCAGGTACTCGAAAGCTTAAAAGACAAAGATCAAAACGTAATTTTTGTTACCGGTCATGAAGAACATGCTGTGAAGGCTTTTCGCTCCGAAGCGATAGATTATCTTCTAAAACCAGTGTGTATAGAACATCTGCAAGGGGCCGTAGATAGAGTCCGTATAAGACAAACAGCTGTTAGCGATAAAGGGGGAATCAAAACTGGACAAATCTCAATTTCGAATAACAAAGGTCTTTCATTTCTGAAAACAGAAGATATTCTCTACTGTAAAGGAGATGGAGCATACACCTACTTCCACTTGAAAAATGGATCCCGTATTACAACTTCCAAAAACCTGAAAGAATACGAAATTCGATTGGATAGATTTAATTTTTTTAGAAGCCACAAGTCATACTTGATAAATCTTGCGGAGATAAAAACCTACATTCGTGGCAATGGCAGATATGCGGTGATGTCTAATGGAGACCATGTTAGCGTTTCTAAAAGAAGAAAAGACACCTTCTTAGCTGCCCTCGGCAGTGCATAGAATCAAAATTATATACGTCATCACCCTACTCTTGAGTTTTGGCTTACCTAGTAACGCTCAAAACCAGTCTAAGAATATTCGTTTTCAAAACCTTACTGTGGACAATGGACTCTCGATGGGTACCATTACGGCATTTACACAAGATTATAAAGGCTACATATGGATTGCAACTGCGGAAGGTTTACATCGATACGATGGGAAATCCTTCAAAATTTTTAAGCACAAGGAAGGCAACCATAACTCCCTGTCTGATAGCTACATAACCAGTTTGGCCACCAAGGATAATAAAATCTATATAGGTACAAACCTTGGCACTATCGATATCCTAAATATAGACAATCATGCCTTTTCACACATAATTCTTAATGCTCAAGATGCAAGCTACGATTACCCTATAGAACAGCTACTGATATATAAAGACAGACTACTCATAGATACAGACGGCGGCGGTTTATGGGAGTGCTTTTATAGGGAAAAGAAGATACGAAAAGTACAGATATCAAAATTGGGCAACACAGAAATCGAGGAGATGATGGTGCATAACGACAGCCTCTATCTACTAACCAAGAATACAATCATCTCTACCAATTTACACCAAGCCAACATCGTATATCGCACCACAGAAAATCATGCGTTCACCACATTGTGCTCCTATCGCCAAAATATTCTCATAGGCAGTAAGAACGGGCTTTTTCTTCTTTCCGATAGGTCTCGTTTAATCCCCATAAAATTGCCCCCAAGAAAGCGATATGTAAAGCAGATCAATACCTTAATACAAGACGGAGAGAGCGTATGGATAGCATCCGATGGAGGACTCATGCTTTTGGAAAACGACATGACCGTGCGACTATACCGAGCCAATCAGTTGAGACCTTACTCACTGGTAAATGATAAGGTAAATCACCTATTTGTAGACCGAGACAATATCGTATGGGTAGGTACTAGATCCGGAGTAAGTAAGTACGCTCCTCAGTTAAGTAAGTTTGATTTGCTGCAATATTTTGACTTGGATGGCACTACCCATGGCAATAACGTGTACTTTACATACGAAGACCAAGATGCCAGCATTTGGCTGGGCACACTCGGCTCCGGTCTTATAAAACTCGATGCCAATAATAACATCGAGCACATATATCCAAAACTAGGAACCGGACACTCACAATCTGAGTCTGTACGAAGCATCTTGCAAGATACAAAAGGCACATATTGGATAGGCACTCCACAAGAAGGACTATTCATTTTTGACCCCAAAACAGGCGACAATAAACGGGTAGCCAGTGTACAGCAAGGAAACCTAAATAACAATACGATCAGAGCCATATTCGAAGATAAGCATGGAACAATTTGGCTTGGCACCAACTTAGGCCTGTCCGGTAAAGATTCAAACTCCAACGAATTTACTCATTACCCGGCAGATAAATTACACAATAACAACTCCATTTATCAAATAACAGAACACCCAACCGAGGATAAGTTGATAATCGCCAGTTTTAGAGGCGGGTTACAATTGTTTGATCTTAACACAAAGCGTTTTGAAATTTTAAAACATGATACAGAGGACTCCAGCAGCATTAGCAACAACAACCTTATGTGTTTTGAGTGGGTAAATGATGACACTCTGCTTATGGGAACGTATGGCGGTGGTCTTAATATTTATGACCTACATACTAAGTCGTTTAGTAGTATCTCTGAGGTAGATGGACTAATAAACAACATCGTCTATGGTGTGCTCTATGATGGCAACGGTTCTGTATGGCTCTCCACCAATGATGGACTTGTCAATTACCACCTATACACAAAAACCTATACGAACTTTAAACCTGTTCATTATCTACAAAGCACCGAATTTAACGAAGGTGCTTTTCTGAAAAGTAGTACGGGTACATTCTACTTTGGTGGTGTAAACGGACTTAACAGTTTTGACCCCAATAAGATACTATTTGACACCACTGCTTGCAACGTTATGCTCACAGATCTACGGGGTTCTTTTACCCAAAAGGCAGAAAATAGTGTCACTCTTGGCTTCCTGAAAAGTAGATTGGAGATTGATTTTGTCTCACTATACTATGCAAATCCAAGTGGCGTATCGTATAGATATAAACTACGAGGTCTAGATGAAGATTGGGTAGAGGCGAAAACAAGTAACACAGCTGTATATCCAATTTTAGCTCCAGGCAACTACACTTTTATGGTAGAAGCCCATGATGAATTTGGTAATTGGTCTGGCACCTCTAACCCACTAACAATTACTGTAATGCCACCAATATGGCAACGCTGGTGGTTCATACTTCTAACTGTTGCAACACTTGCCGGGCTTATATATGCTCTATTTGGATACAGAACCCGCGAGATAAAACGCTCTTACAAATTACAACTAATTGATTCGGAACTGACTGCACTCCGCAGTCAGATGAATCCACACTTCATCTTTAACTCACTCAATAGTATTCAATACTTCATATTAAAAAAAGAACCCCGTGAAGCGTATACCTACTTGAGCAAATTTGCCAGTCTTATGCGAAAAATACTTCAAAACAGTAGGCTCAAATACATTAGTGTAGCTGATGAAATAGAAGGACTTGACCTCTACCTTGAAATGGAAAAAATGAGAATGGACAACAACTTGGACTTCACGATTAAAACCAAAAACATAGAAGACCTAAAAATGACCAATATGCCTACCATGTTGATACAACCATTCGTAGAAAATAGCATCATACACGGACTATTATCCAAAGAGAATAATCGTAAATTAGATGTTCTTATATCACTAGAGAATCAGCATCTGATCTGTACCATCACGGACAACGGCATTGGACGAGACGCAGCACGCATTATGAACGCAAGACGGAGTACTGCTCACAATTCTACGGGTATGAGTCTTACGCAAAAACGTCTTAAAATATTAAGTGAAGGAAAAGGAGATTTTGATGTTATTATCAAAGACCTACATTTTGAGGATGGCAAAAAAGGAACAGAAGTGAAACTCGTTGTACCTGCTATTAGCCAAATAGATTAAAGGTAATCCAACTGCCTAAGTAGGCTAGTGCAGTCATATACACAAACTGGATAGCTGGCCATTTCCAAGACTTAGTTTCCTTATAAACCACAGCTAGTGTTCCCATACACTGCATAGCAAATGCGTAAAAAACCATTAGAGAAAGTACTACTCCAATAGAATACACCGGCATGCCATTCGTCAACGTATCCTTCCTCATTTTGTCACGTATTTGATCAAAATTATCCTCATCACCTACACTGTATATCGTGCTCATGGTTCCTACAAATACCTCTCTAGCAGCAAATGAGGTGATCAATGAAATTCCTATTTTCCAGTTAAACCCAATAGGCTGTATGGCTGGTTCTATAGCTTTACCGAAGTGGCCAGCGTAGCTTTCTACTAAGTTTTCAGATTCTTGTATGCTGAATGACTCGTCGGCCTTGGGACCGTAGCTCGCTAAAAACCACAATACTACAGACACTACAAGTATCACTTTACCCGCTTCTGCTACAAAACTACGGGACTTCTGCCACATGTTAAGCCAAATATTATTCCACCGTGGAACGTGGTATACGGGCAATTCCATTATAAAATAAGAAGGTATATCGTGGCGTATAATCCATTTAAACACTACAGCAGCCGCAAGAGCTGCAGCTGTGCCTAACACATACATGCCTAGCATTAGAAGTGCTTGTACACTGACTATACCTACATACTGGTCGCTTGGTATAGCCATACTAATAAGGAGAGTGTATACGGGCAATCTCGCCGAGCAGCTCATGAGTGGAGTCACCATAATGGTGATGAGCCTATCCTTCCAGTTTTCTATGTTTCGGGTGCTCATTATGGCTGGTATAGCACAAGCAGCACCACTTAGTAGCGGAACCACAGATTTACCACTAAGACCGAGTCCTCTCAGCATCTTATCCATGATGAAACTAACACGGGCCATATAGCCTGTGTCCTCTAATAATCCCATAAAAAAGAAGAGAATTGCAATCTGGGGTACAAAGACTACAACTCCAGCTACACCTGCAACTAATCCGTTTATTATCAGCTTTTTAAGCCATCCGTCAGGAAGCACAGCTGAAAGCCACTCACTGAGGAGAGAGAATCCATTTTCTATCCAGTCCATAGGGTAGGATGCTAGGCTAAACACACTTTGAAATATGACCAATAACACCACCAAAAACATCAAATATCCAAGAATAGGATGTGTGGCCCACGCATCTATTTTATTGGAGACCAACTCCCTTTTAGATTTTAATGTAGTGGTCTTGTTCAGCAATTTATTAATTGACACAAAGTGACTCTCGTGTGTATGATCCTCCTCACTACCAAAGGCAAAGTGCGGGGCAAACTGGTCTTGAGACAATGCATTTTTTAACGCTGCAATACCTTCTCCAGATCGTGCATTCACTTTATATACACGAATACCCAGTTCCTTCTCCAATCGATCTATGTCTATTTCAAAGCCTTTGAAATCAGCAATATCTAGCATCGTAAGAGCCAATACCATTGGTATACCGTGTTGGGATAACTGGCTGAAATAGAACAAGTTTCGTTTCAAGTTTGCAGCATCTGCAATGTATAAAATCGCATCTGGAAGCGGGTCTTCAAAAAACACCTTCACCGCTTCTTTTTCATCCAAACTTTTTGGATTAAACGAATAAGTGCCAGGTGTATCAATCAGCTCTATGTCATTATTACCTAAGGTAAATTTGCCTACTTTATTTTCGATCGTAGTTCCAGGCACATTGGTAATTTTCTGTTTGAGGCCCGTGAGACTGTTGAAGAGAGAAGATTTACCACAATTGGGGTTTCCTGCTAGTACTATTTTGATGTTCTTTCTGTCAGACATACGCTTGGTTAAGTAGCAAAAAGAGGATCTAATGGACGAATTTCAATAGTTTCCGCCTCATTCTTACGCATACTTAACGTATATTCTTCTAGTTCGTAAGCAATAGGATCTCCCAACGGAGCTTTGAGAATAGGCTTAATCAGTGAACCCGGGATACAACCCATTTCTTGTAGCTTCTCCTTGAACGGAGAGTCGGATACAAACCGTATTCTACCTATTTTTCCTATGTGCAATTCAGTAAGTTTCACTTGCTTACTGCAAAGATGTATTTTTATTTGGATTAATTAAAGATAGCGGCCAAATCTCACCATCCTAACAACTCCTCTACCTTACGTTTTAGCCTACTCTTACCCATAAAATTGATTTCCAAATCTGCATTAAAGGGTATCGGCGTATCAAGACTACCTACTCGCATAACTGGTGCATCTAAACTGGTGAAGCAGTGCTCTCCTATCCAAGCGGCTATTTCACCCCCAATGCCCCCTTCAAGTGTATCCTCGTGTACTACAATTACTTTTCCTGTTTTTGCTACCGCTTCACGCACCGCATCCTTATCCCAAGGCAATAATGTTCGAAGATCTACAATAGTAGCATCTATGCTGAGTTTAGCTACCACTTCCACACACCAATGCACTGCTAATCCATAGGTGATAAAAGTGATTTCTTCTCCTTGTTCCACCCATCTGGCTTTGCCTATTTCGGTAGTAAACTCCTCTAGATGCACTTCTTCACGAAGACTGCGATACATTCCTTTATGCTCAAAAAACAATACTGGATTAGGATCTTCGAAAGCTGCAAGGAGTAACCCTTTGGCATCTGAAGGAGTACTTGGGTACACTATTTTGAGCCCCGGTAAGTGAAAAAACCAAGCTTCATTGCTCTGACTGTGGAACGGCCCAGCCGCAGCTCCGCCACCAGTAGGCATACGGATCACGACATCACTGTTCTGTCCCCAACGATAATAGGTCTTAGCGAGGTTATTCGCTATCTGATTGAATCCGCAACTCACAAAATCAGCAAACTGCATTTCTACCATTGCCTTTTTGCCACCCATAGAGAGTCCCAGTGCAGCACCCAACGGTGCCGCCTCACAAATAGGCGTATTACGCACTCTATCGTGACCAAACTCAGCAACAAATCCATCCGTTATTTTAAAAACACCGCCGTAATCTCCAATATCTTGACCCATCAGCACCAGGTTATCGTATTTCTGCATGGCCGTTTTTAGTCCATCTTGTATAGCATCTATAAAACGTATTTCCGTTTTATTCCCCTGAGCTTCAATAGCAACCGGCGTATACGGTTTGTATAAATCTCCTATCTCTGTAGCTGTATCTACTGCTATAATTTCTTGTACTTTCAGTATCTCTACCGCATCATTTATTTCATCTGTTATGGAGTCTTTGATAGCAACTATCTCACTGGCAGCAATGTGCTTGTCGATCATAAGATACTTTTCAAAATTGTCTATTGGGTCTTTCTTTGCCCACTCATCCATAAGTTCTGTAGGAACGTACTTCGTCCCACTGGCTTCCTCGTGACCACGCATTCTAAAGGTCTTGCATTCCACTAGAAAAGGTCTTGGATTTGCACGCAAATCTTTTGCAATAGCAGAGACTGCTGAATATACCTCTAAGATGTTATTACCGTCTATCGTTTTACTTTCTATCCCATAACCAATACCCTTATCTGCTAAGTTTTCGCATCTGAACTGATCTGTAGATGGCGTAGAGAGTCCATACCCATTATTTTCTATTAAGAATATGACAGGCAAGTCCCATACCGCTGCAAGATTCAACGCCTCATGAAACTCACCCTCACTTGTACCCCCATCCCCACTAAAAGCAAGCGTAACTTTTCTTTCCCCATCTAATTTATTGGCAAGAGCAACACCATCTGCCACACTCAACATTGCACCCAGGTGGGAAATCATTCCCGCAATGTGGTATTCACTTGTGCCAAAATGAAAAGAACGATCTCTCCCATTGGTAAAACCTGCTTTGTTGCCTTGCCACTGATGGAGCAACTTCTTGAGCGGAATACCTCTACTCGTAAAGACTCCCAAGTTACGGTGCAAAGGCATAATATACTCATCAGACTCCAACGCCAAAGTTGCACCTACTGCTATGGCCTCTTGTCCTATTCCACTAAACCACTTGCTCACTTGTCCCTGCCTAAGGAGCTTAAGCATTTTTTCCTCTATCATACGCGGTTTCACTAGTGAGGCATAGAGCTCCCGTAGTTTTACCGAATCATACGTGTTAAATGTATTAAAATCCATACCAATGTCACGAATTAAATACAATAATAGGTAGCTACTCCATTTTTGCTGCCGTATTTTTGTACAGTGCTACTATTGCTAGACAATTACGACTCATTCACGTATAACTTGTACGACTATTTGTGTCGTTGCGGAGCAACAGTAGAGGTGATAAGAAATGACCAAATAGATACGGCAACTATTGGCGAAAAATACACGGGGATTATTCTTTCCCCTGGTCCCGGAAAGCCTCAGGATGCTGGAAAAATGATGGAAGTCATTCAACTGTATTACAACCATTTACCCTTATTTGGGGTATGCCTTGGCATGCAGGCAATAGGAGAATATTTTGGAGCTAGCCTAGACAACGCAACCTATCCTATGCATGGCAAAACAAGTAGTTTGGAGTATAACTCAACACATCCACTGTTCCGTAAAATACAATCTCCTCTGGATGTTTGTAGGTATCATTCGTTGGTTCTCACAAATTTGAACCATACTCCTCTGGATACCATTGCTTGGTCTGAGCAAAACGAACCGATGGCCATTGCCCACAAAGCCTTACCTATATGGGCTGTTCAATTTCATCCAGAAGCTATTTTGACACCTCAAGGACTCACATTGATAGATAATTGGCTATCTTGCTTTTCTTTGCAACACACTAAACAGCCCTAGAATTAGGTTGTTATATACATATGATCGTTTCAGACTACATATTGCCCATACTCCCCGTAGACGAAAACTCTTCAAGAAAAGAGTGTATGAACATTATGATGGACAACTTGTGTTATGAATTACCTGTACTCAGAGATAAGAAACTATATGGCAAGGTACAGCTAGATGAGTGTATCCATAGTGCAGAAGACACTATTAAAAGCCATGTAGAGCCCGGCTATACGAGTGTGCATTTCAATTCTCATCTTATTGACGTACTTCATGTATTTAATGCATCTAAATCAAATGTCTGTTGTGTTCTTGATGAAAATTTCGAGTGGCAAGGTATTATTACTAAAACCGCTGTAATAGAAGGACTTGCACAATCACTTACGGTCGCACAAACAGGATCCATACTCCTCACAGAAATGGCATCTCACCAATACAGTAGTAGTGAAATTGCTCGCATTGTTGAGTCAGAAGGGTCTCAAATGATCGGCCTTTGGATCACTAACTTGGAAGAAAGCGGACGCATTAGAGTGAGTATAAAATTGAACACTAAGAACGCAGAACGCATTATTAACGGACTACAAAGATATGGTTATGAGGTTATTGCCACATTTGGCGATGACGATTACAAAGAAAATGTAGAACGTCGTTTTCAATCATTTATGAATTTCATTGACGTATAGATTATCCATACTTGGCTTTTTTGTACTTTTCGCTACTCTCCTTTTTGCAGCATCTATACCGGTGCATCGTATTTCTATTTCTGGAAATGATCAGACCAAAAATTTTGTAGTGCTTCGCGAAATGCTAGTGAAGGTAGACTCCATCTACCCAGAAAGCCAAATTGAAGAACTCATAAAAACATCTACCGATAGAGTACTCAATCTCAACCTCTTCAACCAAGTGAAAATCGACTACACGATCGCTGAATCTGACCAAGGCCGCGGTTACAATGTAGTAGTAGTACTTGTAGAAAAATGGTATGCCTGGCCCATCCCCTTTGTTGAGTTTAGCGATAGGAATTTCAATGTATGGGGCGATCTAGACTTTGACCCAGAACGTACTAACTACGGTTTGTATGTATTCAATTATAACCTGTTTGGCAGAAATCATACTTTAAAAACTCAACTAAAAACAGGGTATAATACCAACCTAGGTCTCGAATATCGTATACCTTTCTTATCTCGAAACACACAATGGGGACTGAACACAATGGTAAAATACGCTTCGCAAAATGAGGTGTGGTATGAGACCAAAAACGACAGTCTTCAATTTTTTAGAAATGGTCAAAAGAACTTAATCAGGAATACACAAGCACGAGTAGAGCTGACCAAACGAATTACCCCGTTCACAACCGTACGTTACGGCATGAATTTCGAGCATGGGCAGTTAGATACTTCCGTTCCAATAAATGACTACTTTATTAATAGTCAACGATTTCAGCGAAAATACGAAGTGTATTTTAAAATTGAGTTCAACCAACGTAACAACATCTATTTTCCAACTGAAGGCAAGTATGGCTCCGTCTCTTTTGGAGCGAATACCTGGCAAAATAAAAACCGTCAATTCAATGGGTCTATCGAATCCCGGTTACAACAGTTTCACGAATTATCACATAGGTGGTCTTCTGCACTTTCGGTATACTTCCAATACAACACCAACAAAAACGCACCCTACTCCGATCGTAAACTACTAGGATACAATGAGGTAGTGAGGGGTTACGAACATTATGTTATAGATGGAACTCTCGGTTGGAAAACCAATGCAGCAATTCGTTATCACCTGATCAACAATGATTTAATCCTGAATATTATTCCCATCGAAAACTACAAAAAACTTCCCGTCAATATCTATGCTGAAGGATACATAGACGGCGGCTATGCCACCTCCAATGATACTAGAAGTAGCAATCAACTTAATCAACAACCCATTTACTCCATTGGATTAGGACTAAACACCCTATTCTACAACGACCGACTACTGCGACTAGAATATAGTTTAAACAGTTTAGGGAAAGGGGGTTTATTTTTACACTTCAAAAAAGCAATCTAACATGAAAGTAGCACTTTACGGCAGACACATTGAAACAAGAAATTTTAAAGCTTTTTATCAAGATTTCACTTCAATACTCACTAGTCATAGTATTGACTATGAGGTAAGCACAAGCTATGCTTCTTTCTTAAAAGAAACATATTGTATCACCTGCAAATCTTGTGACGAGCTACAACTCACACTAGAACATTTCACCTGCTTAATAAGCCTAGGTGGAGACGGTACGGCACTAGATACCCTATCGCTAGTGAAAGACTCTGGCTTACCCGTAATGGGCGTTAACTTAGGTAGATTGGGTTTCTTGGCAAACATCAAAATGGATGAAGTAGAGGACGCCATCATTGCACTAAAGAAGGGGCAAATCAATCTGGAGAAGCGTGCACTCATACACATTGAGTGCGATATCCCAGAAATAAGTAAATTTCCGTATGCTCTGAATGACTTTGTCGTTCAAAAGCGTGATACGTCTGCAATGATTACTGTAAAGACCAACTTGAATGGCTCTTTTTTGAACAATTACTGGGCAGATGGATTGATAATTGGCACTCCTACAGGATCATCTGGGTACTCACTTAGTTGTGGCGGACCACTTATATTCCCAGGGAGTCAGTCATTTGTAATCACGCCTATAGCTGCTCACAACCTTACAGTACGTCCTGCGGTAATACCAGACACCCACTTACTAGAAATAGAAACAAGTGCACGAGCAGACACCGTACTTATCACACTGGATTCGCGGTCGTTTATTGTCCCTAGCAATACCAAGCTTACCCTTAGACGTGCACACTTTGATTTTATTATGATACAACCACAAGGCACTACGTATATGGATACCATACGCAATAAGTTACTTTGGGGAGCAGATAAAAGAGACGAAGCTTAGTCTTAATCTCTATTTTTACTGTCTAGCCAGATGGTTACTGGTCCGTCATTTACCAACGAAACTTTCATATATGCACCAAACTGACCCGTTTTTACAGGTAAAAGTACGTTGCACTGTGCTACAAAATTTTCATAGAGCTCAGTGGCTGTTTCTGGTCTTGCTGCCTTTATAAAAGAGGGTCTATTCCCTTTTTTGGTACTGGCATGCAATGTAAATTGACTTACAATCAGCATTTCACCTTGAAGGTCCAAAATACTGGCATTCATCTTACCTTTCACATCACCAAAAATTCGCATTTTTGAAATTTTCTGAACAAGCCAACTGATATCTTCTAGACCATCTCCTTCTTCTATACCCAAAAGTACCAATAAGCCTTTACCTATTCCTGAGTCCGGTCTCCCTACGATCTCCACCTTCGCTTGAATAACTCGCTGTATCAATGCTCGCATAGTGCAAGTTTACATCATCTACCTTCACCTTACCTCTGATATACCAATAATCCGTTTTGTTTAGAACAAAGCCTCATGATGTTATCTTTATTTATCTGCCACTAATTTTACTCGATAATAAATAAAGTTGCCTTTATACTTGCTGTAAATCAATCACTTAACCGCAATATTCGGCAGTGTAAAGTCACCCTCGAAATAAAAAAACTGCAAACTGAAAGTTTTATTTTGTTTTTGGGTAACCCAAATTATATTTGCAGCCCTTTAAGGGATTGAGGGCGATTAGCTCAGTTGGTTTAGAGCACCTGCCTTACAAGCAGGGGGTCGTTGGTTCGAATCCAACATTGCCCACTTCAAAAAAGCCTCGCAATTGCGAGGCTTTTTTCATTTGTACTTTTTTCTATCGCATAAGGTTTTAGGAAACAATACACTTTAGACATACCATTGTGTATTGTTGATTCGTTTTACTAAGCGTATTAGTTGTTTATTACTTCTTTTGCTCAGCCAACAACAATAAGTGAAACAAATAATCAAAATAGCATCGGTTCTATTTATCCTCTTTATCCTAGTGGTAGCAAATATTGTCTTCTACTTTCATCAAAATATTAAACCCATACTCATTTCTGAAATGAACAATACCCTAGCTGTAGAAGTAGCTGTAGAAGAAATTACCATTTCTGGTCTTCGAGACTTTCCAAATCTAGGTATTAAACTCGCTAAGGTTTCTGTAGATGAAAGCACACCATATTACCAAGAAAAATTGCTTGTAGCAGATGAGCTTAATCTGTTTGTAGACGTATGGAAGCTCTATAAAGGGGAATATGTAATAGATAAAGTAGTTCTTAGAGGCGGGAAACTGCGGATAGCAGACCTGAACTACAGAACCAACTATGACATTACAAAACCCCGTACGGATGGCGGCACTATAGTTAGTTTTGAAATAAAAGACCTGAAACTAGTCAACTGTGATGTACTGTATGAACATAGACCGAGCAAGTTCAAATGCAACACCTACACACCGCTCAGCACTATTGCCCTCAAGTACATAGAAAAAGCATCAAACCTATCTATTGTCGCTGAACTGAATAAAACAGACGTAGTCTCTGGTGGCGAAAAATACATCGTAGGAAAAGACCTAAAAATCAATACTGAAATCGCAATTAACCCTGACGAGCAAATCGTAACAATAGCTCCAAGTGACCTACAGATACAGGAGGTAAAATTAAAGGCAGAAGGAACGGCAAACTACAGCGAAACATCTGCCGTAGATATTCAATTTTCTAATACCAACACTACAGCACAATCTCTTTTTAGTATACTGCCAGCCCATTTCGTCTCATCTCTTGACAATATTGACTTAAATGGCGACGTCGTTATAAATGGTTTTTTTAAAGGTAAAACCTATGGCACAAACTACCCTGCTCTTGGGTTTGACTATGCTCTAAAAAAAGCTATAGTAGGAGTAAAAGGGCAAGACCTAAAACTAAGCGGAGTAGATGCCACAGGAGATTTGACCATACCTAGTCTTGGTAACCTACGTGGTGCAAAGGCCACTTGCAAACTTCAAAGTGCAGCCACTAAAAACACTACCATCATTGGCAATATAGAAGTAGCTAATTTTGAGAAGCCAACAATAAAATGGGATGGTACTGCTATGCTTGAGGCTGCATTTATTCTCGGACTAATAGACAGTTCTGCATTTGATGCAAAAAGTGGCGTAGCAAGCATCGACGGAAAGCTAACGCTTACATACGACATTCAGAAAGGAGCTACCGTTCCCAATTCTCTGAGGTATGCCGGAACCATTTTGTTAGAGAACCTAAGTGGCACATTGAAAGACCCTAAAATAGATGTAAAGAATATAGATCTAAACGTAAGTGCTGACAACCAAAAAATGGTGGTAAAATCAGCCCATTTTTCGTATAACAATACCACCGGCACACTAAAAGGATATATCGAGGATTATATTTCTCTTCTCAATGAAAAAAGCAATGCCGAGTTGGTTGGCCAATTAGCGGTAGATAACCTCACTGTAAATGAACTGTATAGTGCTGCAGCTGTCAAAACTTCAAACAGTCCTATGGTTTCTGGAGACTTGCTGCCTATAAAACTAACGCTGATGACGACTCTCACTAATTTTAGGTTTAATGACTTCATAGCCAACAAGATGCAGGGTCAACTATTGTCCAATAGGATTTCTATACGGATGCCCAAGTGCGAAATAGACGCATTGGGAGGAAATACAATAGCCAATATTGCCATCAAAAAGTGGGGAGAAAACCACTTGGTAGACATCAATTCAGATCTGAAAAAAATTAACATAACAGAACTTTTCAAACAGTTCAACAATTTTGAGCAGAGTGAAATAACAGACAAGAACCTAAAGGGAACACTAAACGGGAACATTATTGCCAAGATAATCTTAGATAAAAACTACGAGCCTATTCTTCCAAAACTGTATGCGAAGGTAAATGTGGTTATAGATAATGGGGCTCTTTTGGATTACAAACCATTGGCCGAATTATCTGCGTTTGCTAAAATTGATGATCTAAAAAATGTGAAATTCAAGTCTCTTAAAAACACAATTGAAATATTTGATCAGACTATTTTTATCCCACGAATGCGAATAGAAAACAACGCCTTAAATCTTGAGATAGAAGGAACACATACTTTTGACAACTATATGCAGTATAGTATGAGTTTGAGTGTAGCAGAACTGCTCGCCACCAAGGCAAATTGGATTGCCCGCAAAGCAGAAAAACGCGTAGAGAAAAACAAAGACGGTGGTCTTACAGCCTATATTGTGATGGAAGGTACTCCCGACAAACTAAAAATTCGCTACGATAGGTCTACCGTAAAGAAGAATGTGAAAGAAGAGGCTAAAAAAGAAAAGAAGAAATTTATTCAAGCCCTAAAAGGTGAAGGCACCTTAGAAGAAGAAACGTCTGACACGAAGAACTATGATGATGTATGGGACGAATAATCCCCATCCTCGAAAAGCTCACTAGCGATATAGTCTGCAAACAGTAAACCCTTATCGGTGAGACGGAGAACATCGCCATCTAACTCTGCCCACTTCGTAGACCGCCAGTAGCCTATCTCTTCCTTGTAAAGTGTTAAAATGTCGTACGCATAGTCTTCTTTTAATGCTACCAAGTTGACACCCCATTTTGCTCTAAGCCCGGTAAGCAGTGTCTCATTCAGTCTATCTTGCATAGTCAATTCTTCTGTCTCAAAGGTTTTTTTATTCCCTGCAATTCTTTGCAAATACTGTGCATTACTACTCACATTCCAACTTCTATTTTCCAAGTCAAAACTGTGTGCAGATGGGCCAATACCAAGGTATTTTTTCTGTTGCCAATAGCCGGTATTGTGCTTGCTAACATTTCCATCCTTACAAAA
Source organism: Bacteroidia bacterium (assembly GCA_028247315.1). Taxonomy (GTDB): domain Bacteria; phylum Bacteroidota; class Bacteroidia; order NS11-12g; family UBA9320; genus UBA9320. The sequence goes on from JAOKFZ010000017.1 coordinate 20,535, forward strand.
GTTACTTACTTCGTAGTGTTCCCATTCAGCTGCATTTATCTCCTCTATGAGTATCGCATAATGTATGGAAGATTGATCCTCGTCTGGTTGACTATATTTTTTCTGTTGTACAAGCTTTTTATACGGAGTATTCTCCTCCATAGTGAGGCTGTAGGCAGACAAGTGGTTGATGGGCAATGCCAACGCTTGTTTTACGGCATCTCTCCACTCCCCATCCTCTAGCTCAGGCACACCGTATATTAAATCTATGGTTATGTCTTTGAAACCAACATACGCTGCATCATTAACACATTGTACACTTTGAGACGCGGTATGGCTTCTGTTCATCCATGCCAGATGATTTTCATTAAAACTTTGAACACCAATACTCAGTCTATTAATACCAACCAATTTTAACATTTTGAGATACTCCAGAGACAAATCATCTGGATTACACTCAAAAGTCACTTCAGCAGTAGGCAACACGTTGAATGTCTCGTAAACGGTGCCCAAAATCTCATCTATTTCGGACATAGTGAGCACACTCGGAGTGCCCCCACCAAAATAAATGGTTTCAATGATTTCTTCTTTTTCAAAGAACTCTCGTCGTCGTTTTGTCTCGAGTGAAATGCTTGCAATAATGTCTGCCTTACTCTTGAAGGAAACAGAAAAATGAAAGTCGCAATAAAAGCACGCCTTCTTGCAAAACGGTATATGTATGTATATTCCTGCCACAGTATAATTTAGGTGTATGATATATCGTTTACCTTTGCAAGCAAACGTGTACAAAGGTATCTTTATTTGGAGTTTAATGGTGGCGAGTCTTTGTACTTGGGCACAAGACTATACGCTTGCTACGATAAAAAATAGCGATACCACTTACCTAGAAGTTGCCGATTCGTTTGAGGTGAACTTACGCATAAGAAGCAACATAACAGCATTAAGAAAAACAGGCCATTTTGCTGCAAGCATTGATTCTATTTCTTTCAGAGAAGACACGGTTTGGGCCAATATTCATATTGGGAATAAGTATAAAACCCTTCATGTTATAGAGCATAATATTAGTAACGAATATTTACCCAAAAATCGGCAGGTCTCGATGAATATAGGCACTTTTGAGAGGCTTCAAAAGCAACTCATATTGGATTACCAAAACAATGGATACCCCTTTGCCCAACTCCTACTAAAGAACAACTACACCACAGGCGACACCCTACACACCTCTCTCCGCTTCGATCCCTATATAAAATTCGAATACGATACACTGGTATACAATGGCAACTCGACCATTTCAAAAAAATACTTGGCAAAATACTTGGCTATAGAACCGGGTATGCTCTATGATGAACGTGCTATATTATCCATAGATAAGAAATTGCGTAACCTGCCGCTAGTCAAAACAACCGGAGCTACTAGAGTTGTTTTTTTTCAGGGTACTGTGCGGGTAATTTTGCGAATAGAAGACGTCATAACGGATCGCCTAGATGGTATAGTAGGATTAGCTCCAAATAGTAATAACAGTGCCGAAAATCAACTATTGATAACAGGAGAAATAAATATAGAGCTCAATAATCTTTTTAAAAGCGGTAAGCAGCTTGAGTTGCATTGGCGTAATTACTTGCAAAATTCACAAAAACTAGATGTTAGATTTGCATACCCTTACCTGTTCAATACGAAACTAGGTGTTTCTAGTGAATTCAACTTGAACAAGTTTGATACCCTTTTTGTAAACTTAATGGGCAAAATATCGCTTCGCTATCAGCAACAAGGAAATAACTACTTCCAAATTTATTACCAGAACGTTAGTAGCAATTTATTAAATGCCGATACGTCTCGTATTCGTACCACAAAAAGCATCCCTACAAACAACCCATATAGCATAGATAACTATGGTATTGCTGTATTTCAACAAGATTTTGATTACCTACCAAACCCCCGACAAGGATATAAAATACTCGCTGACGTAGCCATAGGACAAAAGCAAATAGTACGGAATGCCGATATACGCAGAGTAAAATTTATTAATGCTGAAAACAGCCAGTTTATTAGTGTTTATGATACCGCTCAGCTAAAAAGTACTCGGTTAGATATAAAACTGTCTGCATCCTATTTTATACCCATAAAAGAACGAGGAACATTTTTACAGAAACTTTCCTTTAATGGACTTTTTGCTAGTCAATTGTTTTTTAATGAACTTTATAATTTTGGCGGTTATTCTTCTTTAAGGGGTTTTGATGAGAACGAGCTATTTGCGAGTAAGGCTCTCACATATACCGCAGAATACAGGTATTTGATAGGCGAAAATAGTAATGTAGGCCTCTTTATTAATACAGCGTTTTTAGAAAACAAAATTGAAAGCAATAGCTTACTATTCGACGTACCATACGGGTTTGGAGCTTCTGCCAATATTCAAGTAGGGAAGGGAATACTAAACTTGGCCTATGCCTTGGGTTCGCAACAAGGAAACGCACTAAAACTAAGTGCGGCAAAGTTTCACTTTGGGGTAATCAACTATTTTTAGTAAAAAAGAAACACCTTTGCTCCCATGCTACAAAGCACCTTAATAGCACAATTGGTTTTGCGTAATGCAGTACCAGCTCACCTCAAAGCTTTGTTGCTCCTACTTCTATTTTGCACGGCACTTCTCTATGTAGCAAATGCACGATGGTTTGAATCTATTCGTCACTTAGCAAGTATTCCATTACAACGTTTCAATTGGCAAAGCGAGCAATTTCTTGGCAATGCCCTATTCAGAGTCACTTCTCTATTTCTGAGTAGTCTTACCGCAGCTATTTTTATTTACACCTATAGCTTAGGAGCGGGTTTCTGGTATCACCCAAACCAGCCATCTAGTTTTCTATTGGTAATTGCATGTGTTGCTTTGTGCTTTATACTCAAACTCTGCAGTACTATTGTTTTCTTCAAAATTCACCGCAATACAGCACTAGGATCTCAAGTCTTAGACTTTCACTATAGTCTAAATCAACTGTTTAGTCTGTTGCTAGGAATTCTCTTATTCGTAGACGTGTTCTATACTAGACTAGATAGTAGTTTGTATCATTTTACCGTAATAATAGCCCTCATATACTTCTTGGTGAGACTATACGGGACCATACTCCTCTTACAAAACAGCTTCAATTATCCAATACTGACTGTTTTTGTATACCTTTGCACCTTCGAAATTGTGCCAGCACTAGTTATTGCTAAAGTACTTTTTGTCAATACTTAAGGAGTTTTAATTTGAGCGTAAAAACTATTCTTATATCGCAGCCCCACCCGGGTAGCAAAAAAACAGTATATGATGTACTCACAGAGAAGTACGGGGTCAAAGTTGATTTTCATCAGTTTATTGAGATAAAATCAGTCCCTGTTAGAGAACTACGTAAGCAAAAGCTACGTATCTTGGACCACAATGCAGTTATTTTCAATTCGCGAAACGCGATAGACCATTTCTTTAGAATTGTTGAAGAAATGAAGGTGGAAATACCTGCTACTATGAAGTATTTTTGCACCAATGAAGGGGTTTCACTTTACATACAAAAGTACACACAACTGCGTAAGCGTAAGATGTTTACAGGCAAAGGAACCACAGCTTCTTTCCTAGAATTGCTCAAAAAACACAAAGCACTTAATTTTCTTTTTCCTTGCAGCAATATACGCAATGAGTCCATTCCTAATTACTTGGAAGAGATGAATATAACGTATACCGAAGCTGTAATGTACAATACCGTAAATTCTGATTTATCAGAATTGGCGAGTGTGTACTACGATATTCTTGTGTTCTTCAGTCCACAAGGTATCATCTCATTATTTGCCAACTTTCCTGAGTTTACGCAAGAAAATGATAGAGCCATTGCAGGCTGGGGCAAAACTACCGATCAGGCATTAATCGACGCCAGCTTAATAAACACCATACCTGCACCAACTGCAGACCATCCTAGTATGGTTGCCGCATTGGAAGCTTACATCAAGTCCCAACTTAAGAAATAAGTTGAGCTAAAACTGCTTCTGTAGTTTTATTGTGAAATAGAATTAAATATACATCTCCGCCATCTTTTGTTTTCAGTTTCTTGTGCCAATCCTCTGCTCTCTGAGTTGATCCTTTTACAATAATAGTACACTTCTGTATCCCTGCATCTGCTAGCATTCTTGCCACTTTTTTCTTTGCCAGAGGAGATTTGTCTACTATTTTAAAACTTCTGAAACCAATAATATAAGGCTCATTTGAATAATATATCTCAAAATCTGAATGCTTACGGTATTCTATCCCTTCTAGAAAATTTCCTGCACTCCGACTCTTTGCAACAAGAGCTAATGGTAAGTGTAGGTTCTTAGCATTCTCCAAATACCAGTTCTCTTTTCTTGGAGTAAGCTCTTCAATTGTATATTCAAAGTCAAAACTAACATCCTTTAAGCGAATAACAGATTTATTGTCTGCTAACGAAAAATCCAACCATACCCCAACCTCTTTTATCTCACCCTTTTCGGCAATTAAGAAAATACATTGCACGTTGCTGAACCTTCTATACACCTCTTTCAAATCAAAAAGAGGTGACAACTTGAGATAAACCTGTTTTGTTCTTTTTTTTAGGAGTGGCAGAAGTTCTAATACATTCGGACTTAAGTGTTCCAACGCTACAGATCGACCAAACTTGCTTCTTCTGTCAGGATCTATGTATATCAAATCTGATATAGACATGCACTCTTTCAAATAGGTAAGAGCATCACTCTTTATCCTCGACAGATTTCTTACCTCTAGCTTTTCTATATTATAAGAAGCAATCTGATGTAAGTCATGATTGTGTTCTATCGCAATCACATCTTTAAAGCTATTTTTTAGAAAAAGACTATCTACCCCTATTCCTCCAGTAAGGTCTAAGAGTCTATTGCCCGATAAAAACAACGACTTATACCGTGCTACTGCTTCGGAAGTGCATTGTGCATAAGACCGCTCGTCTAGAGCCAATAGATTGTCCCAAAAAAGCGGGAGTTTCTTAATAGCCTTCTTATATATCTTGATTAATTGTAAGCATTCTGCCATATTATAGCTTGTCTCAGCAGTGTTTTTGAGTGCCAAAACAGCTATGTCACCATTGATATTGCTACGAATGAAGCTTTGAGCCTTCTTGTTTTCTAAAACCTTTATTATGTTGTTACTTTGCACTATAAGTTGATATCAAGGCGTTATACTTTTGAACCTACAATTATATTCAAAGCACAATGAACATTAAACAAATATTAAGCATATTCGCTGTCGCACTTTTTATTAGTGCTTTTTTCTCTTCTTGCAGATCAAGAGATGCTTGCCCGGGAGTAAGCTCTATACAGCACACCAAGACTACCCAAAACATAGGTTAGTCATGTGGAATTATGCTCAAAAAGCGGACACAGATTCACTTCTAAAGAATACGACTCCTACTGTTATCTTCAAACACAGCAATAGGTGCAGCATAAGCTCAATGGCACTGCAACGCGTGCTCACTCAACGGGAAGACATTGATAGTAAAGCAGAAGTACTGCTTATAGATGTTGTAGCCAACAGGAATGTCTCGCTACAACTAGCAGTTGAACTAGACGTGGAGCATACATCCCCTCAAGTTATCATAGTAAAGAATGGTAAGGTAGTATATACATCATCTCATATGAATATTCGTCCCACCAGTATTCTGTCTCACTTGTAGTTAAAAATCACTTCTTGTTTGATTTCGGGATGCAAACTTTGTGCTACAGGACATGTTTTCGCCATTTTTTCTAAAATTTGTTTTTCCTTTTCTGTCCAATTTTCCGCTACCGTTACATTCACCTTTATCCCCGTTATTCTCCTAGGGTTAGAACTCATTACTTTCAACACACTAGCCTCTACCAACGCAAACTGAATATCGTTGGCCGCTGCTTTAATACCCATTACGGTAATCATGCAAGAAGCTAATGCTGTAGCAACCAGATCTGTTGGGCTAAAGGCTTGTCCGTTACCTTTATTGTCAATGGGAGCATCGGTAACTATAGTACTGCTAGATTTTAGGTGAGCACATTCCGTACTCAAGTTTCCTTTGTATCTTATGTTTGACGTCATTGTACTTGCAAAATGAGGAAATTTTCTTCAAAATTCACTACTTTTACACTACATTGATTTTTCTCTGCCCATATCCTCATTGTTTCAGCCACTGCATTTTGCTTTGTTTGCTGGTATGTTCTTTGCCTCGAGGAGTTGTTGCCCAAAATAATGTAAATACAGGCAAGTTTATTTTATCTACAAATGGTTTTGGACTTGGTTATTCTCACCACATGAATAGAGGAAGACAATTGATATTTGCAGATGTGCAAACGATAAACCATCCTTTAGAAACCAAAGTGCAAAACGCTAGAATGGTAAATTCTAAGGCCTATACTTTTGCTAAAATTAACTCAGCAGCCAGCCTAAGAATCGGTTATACCACTTACAAATCACTCACTAGCGGCCCAAATAGCAGTTTAATACCTCACATTTTGATGGGCATCTCTGCCGGGCCAAGTTTAGGTATTATCAAGCCATATTATATACGTTATCAGCATAATAGAGAAGACGGATCGGGTGCAGATATTATTCAACAAAACGAAGAAACCATACACAACAGTGACTCCATAAACGGCCCGGTAAGTTGGACTAGAGGCTTTAATAAACTCACTGTTTCTCCAGGTGTGCATGCAGATGTACATGTAGCAATAAACTGGAATCATTCTTATTATATCAAGAGTTGTAAAATGGGTGTCAGATTAGACTATTTCCCAAACCGCCTTAACATACTTTATACTGCTAATAATCAATATTTTACGTCGATTTACATTGGTTTTGAGGTTGGCCGGTAGTCTTAATAACCGTTTCATTGGTCAACTTAAAGGAGCACTTGCTGAACAATTGCTTGATAGTCTTAAATCAAAAATTAAATTTGTGTGTTAAATTTTGTGAACTAACATTAAAAAGAAATATGAACAAAAAGAAATTACTATCCATTGCCATTGCATCCATATTTGCACTTGGCAGTGTATTTTACTACACTGCCACATCAAGCGATATAGCATACTTACCTAGAGTAGTTGCTGAAGAAGGGGTTGCAGGCTATGCTGAGTATTTGAAATCAATACGAGCCAATGAAGTTACTGGAGAGGTATCCAATGCTGATGTAGTAGCAGTACAAGCAGAAATAAAAAGTCAACGCAACGTGCAATTTAAGGCAGATTGGCCTTTAACATGGGAATTTAGAGGCCCAGACAACGTAGGTGGAAGAACAAGATGCTTAGTCATTGACAAAGACAACCCACAAGTACTGTACTCAGGGGGTGTTTCTGGTGCGGTTTTCAAATCAACTAATGGAGGTGGATCGTGGTATCCAATCACACTAGGAGAAGACAATTTTGGAATTGTTAGTATGACACAGAACAAATCAGGCCATATCTTATACGGCACTGGAGAAGCTGGACTTACCTCTGCTACTGGCGGAGAAAATGGTACTGCTGGTTTTACAGGCATGGGAATCTTTAAATCTACTGATGGAGAGACATTTACGTCCATTTCTAGTTCTTCTGTGTTTGGGAGTATATACGTACTTCAAGTCGACCCTGTTACTGATTTCATATACGCTGGATCACAAAACGGCCTTCGTGTGAGCAAAGATGCTGGTGAGACTTGGACTCTTGTAAGAGGAGGAACTTGTAGAGATATACAATTCAACAAAAATGGTATTGCTCTAGCAAGCATAGGCAATGGAATATGGCGTTCTACAACTCCAGATGACGGTGCATCATATTCTAATATTACTACAATAGGAAGCAGTATTAGATCTGCTATAGGCTGGTCAGAGTCCGATCCTAACTACGCCTATGTAGTAACTGTAGGTTCAGAACTTTTTGACGGCATAACGTACAATGGTGCACTATCCGGACTGTTCCGATCAACAGATGCTGGTGTTAGTTTTACAGAAGAAGTGGATAGAATTAGTCAATTCTTTGCTCCCTTCACTATTATTGGCTTGCAAGCTCAAGGTGATTACGACATCGCTATTGGTGTTCACCCAAGAGATAAGGATAGAGTTTTTATTGGCGGTATTGATTTCTCTGAATGGTCCTTACAAAATGGCCCAAAAATCGTAGGAAATAGATTTAATTCTCCTACCAACCCATTTGGGATTCATTCGGATAAGCACCTAATCAAATTTGATAACCGTGGTGAAGATCCAATCATGTATATCTGTACAGATGGAGGAGTATCGCGTACTACAAATGCAGATCTAAACAGATACAGAGATATAAGTACCAATTTGACCACTACCCAGTTTTATGCTGTAGATGCAGATGTAAACGGTAGATTGCTTGGTGGTACTCAAGATAACAACACGATGTTACTGAGAGGTGAATCTTTCCCACGTCAGATTGCAGAAGATGTAATTGGTGGAGACGGTTTCCAAACAGCTATCAGTAAATATGATGGTAGTTTCATGTTTGGTGAGAGCCAATATGGTAACTTAAGACGTTCCATAACAGGTGGAGGTTCTTTCGAATCCATCTGGGATAACCGTATAAGAGCATCGCACAATAGTGTAAGTCGACCTACTGGATACTTTAATAATGCATTGGCTTTATGGGAAAATCCAGCGGTCATTGGAGCATTGGACTCTCTTCCTAGAACTGCATTAACTGATTCTTCTATAAACGCAAAACTATATTTTGCTGCTGATGACGGTGTTTGGGTTTGTAATAATGCTTTAGGAAAACCCCACGATGGCACAAATCCAAAAGACTTTGGAGCAGTTAGATGGTTTAGAATATCAACTATACGTGGCGTTCACTACATGGAACCAACCAGAGACGGTAAATCACTATTTGTGACAACCACTGGGGGTAGACTTTATCGAATTGACAGCCTTTTAGAAGCTTCATTTGACACGACCGTTTTAGTGTCTACTGATGCAATAGCATCAAACTTAGTCACTACGCAAATTAATAACAACTTAAGTTTAGGAAACAGAACAGTGACTTCAGTAGCCATTGATAGAAATAACCCGAATAGAGTTGTACTTACTGCTGGGAATTATAATAATACCAATTTTGTATATGTATCTGAAGACGCTTTGAGTGCAGCTCCAACTTGGAACAGTATTCAAGGAAACCTTCCAAGATTCCCAGTTTATCATGCCATCATTAGTGCTGACGACCCAGACATTATAGTTGTAGGTACTGAGTTTGGCGTGTGGGCAACACAGAACGGTAGTGCCGCAACTCCTACATGGGCTGCAGTACTAGACGGTATAGACCCAAATATGCCATTCCCGAAAGTACCTGTTTTTGATCTAGCTCAAGTAGTAAGTAAATCCTGGTCTGGACCTAGAATATATGCTGCTACACACGGTATGGGTATATGGGAGAGTAAATCTTTACTTACAAGTGTAAAAAAGGACAAAGGAGAAGCCCTAGAAACGGTTAACATCACTGCCTATCCGAACCCCGCAAATAGCTATGTACATATCCGTACTTCTATAAAAGGCAAATACACATTAAGTGTATACGATTTAAAAGGTACAAAATTGTTTAGTCAAAGCGGCAGTAATACTACTGAAATCAGCCTAAACACCTCAGAATTTGCTAATGGCAACTACTTTATTGAGGTAATCGGACAAAATGAAAAAGCTGTATCTAAAATAATAGTACAACACTAGACCAATTTAGAACATACTATTCTAAGCCTCTTGTCTGGTTGACAAGAGGCTTTTTTTATAATGAACTCTAATCTAATCAAACAACTCGCTTCCTACTTATGGGATATACCCATAGAACGTACATCTTCACCACAAAATAACTACCTCGAAGTAGTATGGAGTAATGGAGTTAAGATGCTGAACACAAAGGAGGCAAATTTTTCCTTTGGCAACGACTACAAGGTTTTTGCCACCGCCATGAAACAGATAGAAGAGCCTATTAACCACGCCAGGAATATATTGATATTGGGGTTTGGCTGCGGGGGCATACACCACCTACTCGAAAAGAAATATAGCTACAAGCAAGCCTTAGTAGGTGTAGAATATGATGCTGACATTATTCGCTTATATAAGCAACACTTTGCCCCTAAATACAGCTCCAAGCCGCAGCTTTGTCTCCAGGACGCAGCACTGTTTGTGAAAAAGAACAACAATCCATTTGATATTATTTTCATAGACCTTTTTTGCGAACTAGAGAATTCATCGCTACTGGAATCTCCGGACTTTCTTACGCATCTAGAAAAAGCATGCACGGTAAACGGTGTTCTTGTATTTAACACTACAACGACCAATACACATGGAGAATATATTGTGTTTAAACTACAAAAGTGGCTTACTAACCACTTTAAAACTGTGTCTAAAACGCCTTTTCAAGAATTCAATCAGATACTAATTGCACAGAAACCTCTTGAAAAAACTAAAGTTTAAGAAAATTAATGTAAAACGGCAATAGTCTACCGAAACAAATAAGAGTAGCCAATTTTCTAGTCTCATTTTTTCTTTGTTTGGCTAAACACACCAATAGATTTTTCTTCATTTCTGAATAACAATGCCTGTACTTGTCTGCTCATTTACAATTTGGTATTCAGAGGCATTTCCAAATTGCTCTATATTACCTCTATTATATAAGTTTAAGTAATATCCTTCTAACGCATTTATTTTGCTATCTAAAGGACTATGAGTGTCCAGTAGCACATCATTAGCAAGCAATTCCTTTGCATTCAAATCAGACACCTCTTCTATCGAGCCTTTCAATGCATTTACTCTGCCACGTAATGTCGTAGATGCAGAATTACGAGATTGAATGTACATTTCATTACCCTTCACCAACAAGTCTATACCTGACAGGGCATTATGAAACACCTCCAACCTGTCTATTCTTAACGTATCCTTGCATTTTACCACCGCAATAGACTCTACGCCTAGGCGATTCAACTGAGCTAAATACACATCTATTTCAAGTATGTAATCAAAAGAACGCAAGAAATTACACGTATTGTTATTCGTCAGTTTAAGCTCGCCATCCTGCACTACAGCACCTATACTTGGAAGTAAATTTTCCGGCCCACGAAATATCAATTTACCCGCTTGTAAGGAGTCTTGAATTAACCGTACTTTTATCCTATCCTCTACAAGTAACGCATCGAAATATGCATCTATATTTCTTTCTGTTTCTACCTCATCACCTAAAGATTTTAGGCACCTATTCTCATCCCCACAGCCAAAGCCCAAGCATATTAGTGATATATATATCCACTTCTTCATAGGGTATACCCTAAGCCAATTTCAAAAAAATCGGCAACACCTCTGTGAAACCTCAGTGTACCCTGTGTAGAGAGATGTGGCGTTACTCTATATGCCAAACCCATACGTTGGCTCAAAGCATTCTTGAGCACAGCAGGTTTATATACATACGCACCCATTTCTGCTATCACATCTACTCTACCAAAAGACCACTGAAACCCACCGGCAATTGCAACTTCACTCTTTTGTAAAAAAGAGATAGAATCTAATGGGTACAATGGATCTTCTGAATACTTATATGTTTTATCCAAAGTGTAATCTACACCTATTCGCCATGCTTTCACCTCCGACAGATTATACAATGCTCTCAACTGAATACCGAAATTGTAAAAATCTTGTGGTGCAGCAAAATTCCGCTGCTTCTTTCCATAGATGAATGTTCCTCTATACTCCCAATTAGGCAGTACTTCTAAAGTTTCTTTTATCGGATCATCCTCTCCCACACCCAAACCATACCTAACCGTAACACTCGGAATATTATACCCTAAATTAGGGACTTTAAAAGCCGCGTTGGAATAGTGTGTGATACTTATTCCTAGTTCTAAATAGTCCATTTTTGTGAAGTCAAAATGACCTAACAAACCAAATTGCATGGTACCATTGAGGTTACTACCAATAGCCTGATTTCGCCTATTTCCATAAGGATCAAACTTTTCTGTGAGATAAGCTATACCTGCTCCCATTCTGAGTCGTACGTCTATTTTTTTTGTACGAAGGACGCCAAATTTCATATGGGCGATACCCCCCAAAGCATGACCCGTAATAGAACTTCCAAAATTGTAGTACAGAGCCCCAAAACCAATGGTTGGTATTCTATAATGGCTACCCCACTTTGTATTCGTACGATCTAACTCGTAGGATACCTCAACACCCCAATTATGAGCAGCTAGATTCTTGATATCAGCCCGATGAGCTAAAAGAAAACCTGGCGTAGTGGTCACGCTTAAGTACTTTCTGTTTTGTGCTTCAGAAGCAAACAGAAGTAACAGGCACGATATTATCACCACAGCTCTATTCATCTATTTCCATCGTCTACGTCTATACCACGCGTTAAATAAACCAAATAGAACTACGCTTAATATAGGCACAATCATGTTGACCGATTGCCAAAAAAGTCGTTCACTTTTTACCTTATCTTTATTCAGAAGTCTCAGAATAATTTCCTTGCTTCTTACTTCAATCAGGTTAGTCTCGTCACATAAATAATCGACACAATTCAAAAAGAACTTCTTATTGGCAAATTCTATTGGTGTACCAAATTGTTTGGATCCAAATCTATCATACCCCAACGGATAAACCTGGCCTCCTTTAGTTACTTGATTTCGAATCAAATCTCCATCACCTATCACAATGATAGCATTGTTTTTCACCCCCTCTTTGTAAGGCATATCAAACGCACGCTTCACTCCCTCTCTGTATCTAAATGGACTGGTAAATTCTCCGTCTACAAGAATTGCCGCAATATTATTACCCTTAGAAAAGTTGGCTTTGTTCACCTTTCTGTCAAGATCACGCAAAGAAATAAATACCGGATTTGCGGCTATTCTAGAGTTAATAGAAGAGCGTAATAAAACCGTTTTATTGAGTGATAATTTAGCAGTAGTGTCTAGCGTACTAACATATCTTCCCCATACATTTTCAAGATTTTTACTTACAGGATTATCATCTACAGAACTGAAAAGCGGATAATACATCCACGGATAAAAATCTGGTCTGTTCGTTTGCTGATTTATCGCTGGAATGCCGTGACACTGTATATCTTGAACTAATGTATTCTGCACCTTTACGCCGTAGTGGAACAATAAATCTTCTAAATTATGCTTGTGGTTGCTCGTAGATACCTCACCATATTTGGCTACAGAATCTGTTTCGGCCACAAGATTTTCAACTAGAAAAATCACCTTTCCCCCGTTCATTATGTACTGATCTAGGACAAATTTCTCTGGTTCTGTAAACGCTATTGTAGGTTTTGCTACGATGATGCCACTATACTCTTGAAGTCTCTTTACCAGGCCCTCTACCAAGACACTAAAAACTGGTTTGCCTGGGTTTGCTACTACATCCTTGGCAAATATCTTGTAGCAATTACTATCCGATAGGTTTAGGTTAATTCTTTCTATCTCATAAAACTCGCCAAGGGTAGCTGCAATATCTGCCGTTTCTATATCTGTTAACTCACCGTGCCCAGCGGTGAAAGCAAGCTTCAATTCTCTGCCAGCCAAACCTTTACGCAAAGCTGTTCCTATCTCATACTCCAATAGTTCTATTGAGCTGTTTATCTCTACCTCAAGCGGTTTACCAAACTCCCTTTTTAATAAGTTAAGTGGGTATTCGGCACCTTTATAGTAAACTACTCCTGCAGGTATAATAAACTTATCTGTTGGAGTTTCATCCGGTTTGGCTTCTGGTCGTTCTATTTTTAGCCCTTTGGCATATAACTCTTGTAATATGGCTTCCTTCTCTTTAAGTTCTTTACCATCGAGTACATCTTCAAACTTAAATTTAATTTTTCCACCAGAAGCATATTTGAACTCATTGAGCATATCCCGACTGGCCGATTGCAGACGTTTATATTCCAGCGGCAACTCTCCATCTAAAAATAGGGTGATATATGCTTCATCATCCAGTTTATTTATCAAGCTTTTTGTTGACTGCGATAGTGTAAATCGTTTTTCTTTGGTAAGGTCGAATCGCTGATAAAACTGAGACGCAAGCACATTAAGCACCATAATGGCCGCACCTAATAATACCGCTCTCTTGAGTATGGTCTTATGGGCGAATAGGCTTTTGTGTCTTACCATTTTCTGCTACCTAAAACAATGTACGTTAAACCTAAAAAAATGCTCACTAGCGAACCAAAGTACATCAAGTCTCTCGTATCGACTACTCCTCTACTAATGGAGTCATAGTGCAACTGAATACCAAGTGACTGTACCATGCTATCCCATGACCCAAATAATGATAAACTGCTAAGTTGCTGAAAGCCAACATATATAAAAAAGCATAAGAACATGCTCAGTATAAATGCGACGATCTGATTTGGAGTAACTGATGAAGCAAAAATACCTATGGCACAATATGAAGCACCCAATAGGACTAACCCTATATAGGAACCCCAAGTAGCACCCACGTCTATATTGCCTTTGGGCAAGCCAAGTTGATATACTGAATAAAAGTAAAGTAGCGTAGGCAATATGGCAAAAACCACCAAAACCGTTGACGCTAAAAACTTTCCCATTATTATCTGAAAATCTGTAATCGGCTTCGTGCTCAATATTTCAAATGTTCCTTGCTTTATCTCTTCAGAGAAAGATCGCATGGTAATTGCAGAAATCAAAAATATAAAGATCCATGGTGCGATAAAAAACAATATATCCAAATTGGAATGTCCTTGAGAAAGGACATTACCATCTGCAAACACCCAAGTAAATAGCCCGTTTATCAACAGGAATACGATAATAACTACATACGCTATTAACGAACTCAAGAAACTCCTTATCTCTTTTTTAAAGATACTATACATTTTTTGTCAACTGCTGAAATACAGACTCTAGTGTCTCTTCTTTCTCTCTTTGTTCTATAATAACAGTCTCTGCAACTACTGCAAACTGGAACAATACTGAAGCTAAGTCTGTATCTAAACCTCCAGTAACAGTAAATCCATTATTCTCTTCTTGAACGACTTTTTCTATGCCTATACACTTTCCCAAGTCATGTTTATTGATGGCATCTCTGAATCGTATTAACACTTCTTTTCGACCAACAGACATTTCTTTTTTAATATTAACAACGCTATCGTCTGCTACGATATGCCCCTTGTTAATAATAACTACTCTGCTGCACATAGCTTCTACCTCTTGCATAATATGTGTGGAGAGCAAGATGGTTTTGTCTTTGCTAAGACTAGCAATTAGTCGCCTTATCTCTCCCATTTGATTGGGGTCTAAGCCATTGGTAGGCTCATCTAATATTAGTACATCAGGATCATTGAGCAATGCTTGGGCCAAGCCTACCCGCTGTCTATACCCTTTTGATAACTGTCCTATTTTTTTTGTACGCTCTAAGGTCAATCCCGTCTTTTGTATAACACGCTCTATCTCTTCCTTTGCATTTTTCAATTGGTATATATCTGCATTAAATTGTAGGTACTCCACAACATACATATCGTCATACAACGGATTTAATTCTGGCAAATAGCCGATTTTGCGTTTTACCCTTAATGGATCTTTAGTAACATCGATACCTGTCACCTTAGCGGTTCCGCTGGTCTGCGGTATATAGCCACTCAATATTTTCATTGTGGTGCTCTTACCTGCACCGTTCGGACCCAAAAAGCCGACCACTTCACCAGCCTCTATGCTAAATGAAATATTGTCTATGGCTTTTTGATCGCCATACACCTTGGTAAGATTATTGATTTCTATCGACATTCTCGTTTACTTAACGCTTGATGATAACCTTAAAATATGCACTGTTATGTTTTGTGCTGAGTAATAATGTATATCGTCCAGTTGCAACACTGCCTACATCTATTGCAGATGAACCACTAAGGCTTTTTTCTAAAACAACGCGACCCTGATTGTCTATCAATTGTATAGTTCTTTGTATGTTAGTACCGTCTGTGGTAAGGTAGAGAACATTTGCCGCTGGGTTAGGATATACTGTATAGCTTAAGCCGTCCAATGCAAATGTACTCGCTGAGCTTAGTACCTCCATTTCGTCCATTCCTATACAACCGTTGGAGTCCGTTACTATAACCGAATAAGAACCTTTATCTTTTACTTGGATACTTACGGTAGACTCACCTGTACTCCACTCGTAGGTGTCATACCCCGCTCCTGGGGTAAGTACCAGAGGATCTTGTGTTCTAAGTGACGTATCTCTGCCAAGACTAATCGTTGGGCTTATGTATACAGCGACTTCGATACTGTCTACATAAACACACTCCTCTTGACTTTCTACTTCAAGGTAGTATAAGCCGGGTCCTGTTACATTAAATGTTTGACCATCAGTGCCATTAAACCACGTATATGTTTTCATACCACTTGGGCCTCTTAGTTGTAGACTAATGTTATCACAAGCTCCAGTATCATTTCCCAAAGAAAATGAGGGCAAAGCAAGGGTGAATAGCTGAACAGTATCATAACTTGGACAACCAAAAAGGTTGTATGCTTCTGCTACAATTGCACCTGCACTAGTAGCTATAAAATCAGACTTGTTCGTTGGCGTACCGTTCCACTTGTAGCCTGTTAACACACTATTCCCGAAGAATCTGACTGATTCTCCTTCGCACACCGAAGAATCTCGACCCAAATCAAGTGGCGAGCTAGGATTTGTCAACACTTGGATATCGTCTTGAAACTCGCACCCAAAACTATCTATTACCAGTAAGGTATGCACCTGAGATGCATTTGTAGTGAATGAATCAATACTTGAGACAACACCATTCCATTTAT
Organism: Bacteroidia bacterium; assembly: GCA_028247315.1. Lineage (GTDB taxonomy): Bacteria > Bacteroidota > Bacteroidia > NS11-12g > UBA9320 > UBA9320. The sequence continues at coordinate 37,282 of JAOKFZ010000017.1, forward strand.
AAGACGCCATATCAGAAGGACCCTTGAAGGTAATACTAAGATTGTCACATATGGACGTATCATTACCCAAAGAGAAAACCGGTAAGCTCTGTTGTAGCACTTCTAAGGTGTCATTATATACACAGCTATTTTGGTCAATGACACGCAACGTAAGTGTATCCGGTAAACTCTGAGTTCTATCAGAACCATTTGTTCTGCCCGTAGTACCATCCCATTCATAAAAAATCATCCCACTTGGTCCATTAAGTGTTATGGTACTTCCTTTGCAAAAGAAGGTGTCGCTCAGGGGTGTTAGGATTCTTCTAGGGTTAACCCTTACATAAACCAAGGCACTATCTTCAATACATAATCCATCTGCTGATGATACCACTAACTTATATTCCGTACTTATGGTTGGAGAAACCGTTGGATTAGCAGATGTGCTTGTATATCCGGTAGCTGTCCAATCATACTGATATCCAGAAAGACTTGCTCTGCCCAGGTTTGCTAAATCTCCATTACACATTGTAATCGTATCTGCACTCACTCTCGCTTCCAATTCACAGCAAAAAGTAGTATCAGAATTGAATACCGTTGTACGTATATAAGCGATAGTGCTGTTGTCAAATAGGGCATTCACATTCGATGTGAACGTATCCACATTAAAACTAAAATTACCGAAATCAAATGACTCTTCTCTAGTAATGCACGCGACCCTATTTTGCGTATTTAATTTAGTAAGATATAAATCAATAGAGTTTGTGTTGCCAAATGATTTACCGGAACTATACAAAGAATATCCCGAACCTAATCCTCCTGTTATTGCTGCACCTGCATCTCCGTCATTCATCGTACCTCCTACCGAAAGTGCTGATGGCACTCCATTCAAACTACTCACTTCAAAAACGAGAGACGTTGTGGTACCGGATGAGGATTGACTTACTGTAGCAACCATCCACCTATCACCGCCTATCGATTTTACATCTTCAACCTGATCATTCCCAATTATTCCAAAATAAATTGGATTTGTTGCTGCTAGATTAGTATCCACGGCCACTAAAAAGCCTTCAGTAGTGCCATCCCCAGTTATGTCAACGTTGCCACCTACGGTATATCTATTTGCAGATTCTTGCACTATTGTCGATGCGTACTCCTTATTTATAGTACCAATATTCTTGCGACGCAGTACCGCACCTCCACTGTTTAGCATCAACATACTTATATCTTGGTCTCCAGCAGACCCAATAGTTACAGAATCGTTCATTGTACTACCCACTACGACAATTCTACCCAGTTGGTCTTCTATAAGTGCAGTACCAACATCCTCACCTACATTTCCATAATGATTTGCCCACACAAATGATCCGGAATTCGTCAGTCTAGCTACCAATACATTATACCCCATAGTATCTTGGTCTATAAAACCTGTAGCATAAATATCTCCATTGATACTCTCTGTGATATCTGAGAACTGCTCAATACTATCGGTAAGTATAATTCTGGACCACTGTAAAACTCCAGCACTATTCACTTTAGTAACGAATGCATCTCTAGACGAAGTGAGCCCTTCGGTATAACCACAGATAACCATTCCGTTGTCAGAAGTTGGCGCCATAGATGTTGCTACATCGTCATTTGACCCACCATACGCAAAACTCCATACAGCGACACC
>JAOKFZ010000018.1 GCA_028247315.1 Bacteroidia bacterium
CCTGATTATTCCCCTTCCAAGCCCTTTGTCAGTAATTCATCAAAAAAGCAATCTTAATGAAGCAGCTAATTACTACTCAAGTTCTTGCTGCCACGCCCAGGCGTGCTTCATCATATCCGCTATACCATACTGTGCAGACCATCCCAGCAGATCATTTACTTTGGTAGTGTCTGCATAGATTTGCTCTATATCTCCACCTCTTCGTGGCCCAATGCGATAGTTAAGCTTTAAACCGTTCACCTTTTCAAAGGTGTTTATCACTTCCAAAACTGAATTGCCTTTACCTGTACCTACGTTGAATACATCTACCTTGAGGTGCATTTCATCGCAATACGACAACGCTTTAACATGTGCTTTCGCAAGATCTACAACATGAATATAGTCCCGAACACACGTACCATCTTCTGTACTGTAATCATCCCCAAATACAGTAAGCTCGTTGCGTATGCCTGCGGCTGTTTGTGTTACAAACGGAATTAGATTGTTCGGTATCCCAAGCGGTAATTCTCCAATTTTGGCACTAGGGTGTGCTCCTACTGGATTAAAGTACCTCAGCAATATTGACTTAAACGCTTTGTGCTTTGCAAAGTCATTAATGATGTCTTCTCCCAGTATTTTAGTAGTACCGTATGGACTTTCAGCTTGCTGTATCACTGTGTTCTCTGTTACAGGCAAATCAGCAGCGGCTCCGTACACTGTGCAACTGGATGAAAATACCAGATTGGATACTTTGAATTTTTCCATGGTGCTTAGTACAGATATAAGCCCCGAGATATTGTTCTGATAATATAGAATGGGATTCTCTACAGACTCTCCTACTGCTTTGTGAGCCGCAAAGTGAATGACACCCTCAAAAGCATGTTTGATAAAAAGGCTCTTCAGCATTTCGGAGTCATTTACGTCTCCTATGCATAGTTCAAAGGACTGTCCCGATATTTCTTCTATTCGATTTTTAACTGATTGCTTTGAGTTATTGAGGTTATCAATCACCACTACATCGTAGTCTGCTGCCTGCAGCTCTACTACCGTGTGACTACCTATATAGCCCAATCCTCCTGTTACTAATATCTTTTTCATTTATCCGTCGCAAAAGTACGCACAACGATAGGTTTGATAGGTAATAAGGTTAGAAAATTAGATTATCCAACGCTGCACTCCATATGATCCAGCATGGCAATCCTTCAACTAAAAGACGGAACAGACTATTTACGTAGCACCATTTTATAATGCCTTATTCCGGCTTCTTCAAACATATCTCCTTGCTTCTCAAAACCATACTTGGTGTAAAAATCTACCACTTGAATCTGTGCATGTAGGTAAATATATGCTTCGTTTTGCACCAGCGATAAGCAGTGCAATAGGAGATTTTCTCCAATGTCCATACTGCGGTATTCTCTTAGCACAGCAAATCGCTCTAGCTTTGTTCCTTTTTCAGTATTTCTATACCTACAAGTGCCTACTACTGCCTCTGCCACAAGAGCGGCTAGGTGAATACTAGAAGTATCAAACTGATCATATTCCTCATCCTGATTCACTTCTTGTTCTTTAACAAAAACTTCTCTTCTTACCTCAAAAATAGCCTTGCGAAGTGCAATGGTATTTGCTAGTTTTACGCTTATGCTTTTACCCATTAGAAATACAAAGATAGGTATTAAAAAAAATGTACTTTTGCCATTAACCTAAAACAAAAAAACAAGAAATAAGGGTGTAGGAATTTTCTTTGCATCATTTTTTTTTAAGCACATAACATAAAAGTATCATGAGTTGGTTTAAGCGAGTAAAAGAAGGTATACTTACCAAAACACAAGATAAGAAACCCACCCCAGATGGACTGTGGTACAAGTGCAAGGAATGTAAAGAGCCTACAAGCACCAAAGAGTTTGAGCTGAATATGTGGGTCTGTCCTAAGTGCAGTTATCACGGTAGAATTGGATCTCGCGAGTATTTTGAAATCCTTTTTGATGAGGGCAAATTCAAAGAATTGGATGAGCATCTTAGTTCGGGTGATCCGCTAAAATTTGAAGATACAAAACCCTACCCGCTGCGTGTAGAAGCCTCTAAAAAGAAAAGCGGTTTGACCGATGCTGTACGTACAGCTACAGGTAAAATAAATGGTCTAAAAGTAAGCATGGCAGTTATGGATTTTGCATTCATAGGAGGAAGTATGGGGAGCGTAGTAGGCGAAAAAATAGCTAGAGCTATTGATGCCGCATTAGAAAACAAAACACCAATGATTATCATCTCTAAAAGTGGAGGTGCTCGTATGATGGAAGCTGCATTTTCCCTCATGCAAATGGCAAAAACAAGTGCTAAATTAGCCTTGTTAGCTGAAGCAAAGTTACCGTACATATCTGTTCTAACAGATCCGACTACAGGCGGCATCACAGCTTCCTTTGCTATGTTAGGCGATATTAATATAGCAGAACCAAAGGCACTTATTGGTTTTGCCGGACCTAGGGTAATCAAAGAGACCATTGGCAAAGACTTACCAGAGGGTTTTCAACGTTCGGAGTTTTTAAAGGAAAAAGGCTTTGTCGATTTCATAGTAGACAGAAAAGATTTAAAACAAAAAATATCGGACGTACTCCTTGTATTTGGCGTTCATAAAAGAGCAGCAAAAACAGCATCTTAATTTATAACCACAATTAACAACTTAGAATAGAATGAACTTTCCAGAAAATTTAAAATACACCAAAGACCACGAGTGGGTATCCTTAGATGGAGATATAGCAACCGTAGGTGTTACTGATTTTGCACAAGGAGAACTTGGCGATATCGTATTTGTAGAGATAGAAACTGAAGGCGAATCTTTGGATAAAGATGAAGTATTTGGGACTATAGAAGCGGTTAAAACTGTTTCTGACCTTTTCATGCCCCTAAGTGGCGAGATAACAGAGGTGAATGAAGGACTTGAAGATGCTCCGGAAAGTGTGAATGATTCTCCATATGACAACGGTTGGATGGTGAAAATAAAACTATCAAATGTAGCGGAGGTGGATGACCTTATGGACGCTGCTGCTTACAAAGAACTTACAGGCCATTAAAACCTTTACAGTATTAGGTGCACATCACCAAAGCACACATACCTGCTATTGGGTGGACGCTGTTTATAGCTTCATCTTGTTTGCTACCTGCTGCTGCATTCAAGAATATTGAATTCACTCTCTTTGGGTTGGATAAACTGGCACACCTCGTACTCTACCTTGCCTTTGTCATTTTATGGGCTCTTAGTATACCCGGAGAATTCACCAAAGGACTAAAAACGAAACTAGCAGCTACAAGCATAGGTTATGGTGTACTTATAGAAATACTACAAAGTGCAATGTCACTAGGTAGATCGTACGATATGGATGATATCATAGCCAATACAGCAGGGTGTATGCTCGGGTTATTTTGCATTTCGTTTATTAAGCGAAAAATGCCATTGTTAAAAAATCGTTTACCTTTTCTACGGCATCTGTATTAAAGGATAAATATTTAGTTTAAATTTGACTTAAGATTAAACATGGAAGTAAAAAAGTATGCTAAGCCAGAAGTAAAGAACAAGCGTCTTGACTTCTTCTTACTTGGTCTCTCAATTGCTCTTGGTGTTACTCTTTTCGGTTTCACGTATACGATATACGATGCAAAAGTAGAAGAGCTCGAAAACATCATTATAGAAGAGGACCTTGTTGTAATGGAAAACACCGTACAAGAGAAAAAGCCACCACCGCCACCACCTCCACCAGAGATAGAAGTGGTAGAAGATGATGAAGAAATAGAAGAAGATCAGCCTGAGATAGAAGAAAATGAAATCGATCAAGATACGGAAATAGAGGAGTACGAGCAAGAGGAGGAAGAACCAGAAGAGACCAATGAGGTCTTCGAAATTTTCGACGTATCTGAAAAAGCTAGTTTTCGTGGAGGCGACGAAGGTCTTCAACGTTTCATTGCCGAGAACATCACTTATCCTCCAATGGCACTAGAGAACGACATGCAAGGTACGGTGAACGTAATGTTCGTAGTAGACAAAAATGGTAGAGTTAAAGATGTCGCTATTCTTGGCAGCAAAAAAGGTTTTGGACTTGAGAAAGAAGCAATACGTGTTATAAAACTAACGTCGGGACAGTGGTCTCCTGCTAAGCAACGAGACAAAGCGGTGAATATGCGATTTAGAATCCCGGTTAAATTCCAAATATTCTAACTAAAATAATAGCTAAAAAGGGTTCTGAAAATTCAGAACCCTTTTTTTTTGTGCCCTACTCTAGTGCCTTACTCATCCAGTAATGCTGGAGGCAATTGCTTTTGCGTCTTTGCTCCCAGTTTCTTTAACTTTTCTGTTCTGCGTACTAGATTTCCAGAGCCAGTGGTAAGTTGGCTCAACGCCTTATCATATTCTAGCTGTGCCGCATCTATCCGTTTGCCTACCGTTTGCAGTGTGTCTACAAATCCTACAAACTTGTCATACAGTGCCCCTCCCTGTCGGGCTATTTCGAGAGCATTCTTGTTTTGCAGGTCTTGTTTCCAGATGAAGGAAACCGTCTTTAGTGTGGCAAGCAGTGTATGGTTAGAAACTAGCACAATATTCTTATTCAAAGCGTACTCAAAAAGTTCTGTATCCTCTGTCATGGCTAATCCGAGAGCAGCATCCATAGGCAAGTACATCAACACGTAGTCAGGAGAATTCACCCCGAGCAGTTCGGAGTAGTTGGTATTGCTCAGACTAATAACATGGTCTTTTACTGCCTTCAAATGTTTCGCCCTATATAGTTTACTATCTTCATCGTTATCTGCATTAAAATAGCGTTCAAACGCTATGAGACTCACCTTACTATCCACTATGATATTCTTCTCATCTGGGAGATAGACAATATAATCTGGTCTAAAATTATCACTGCTCTCGTTCTTTAGATTTACCTGCTTACGGTAGTGTATTCCCTTTTCCAGTCCGGCAGATTGTAAGATACGCTCAAGTCTGTGCTCCCCCCAATCTCCTTGTATTTTTTTGTCTCCTTTCAGAGCATTTGTCAAGTTTTTAGCCTCTTCGCCAATGTTCATATTGAGTTCTTTCAAACTTCTGAGCTGCTCCTTAAGCGACTCACTATCCTTGGCTGTGGCAATGTGTGTGTCCTCTACTCGCTTCTCAAAACTAGCGATTCGTTCTTTGAAAGGTATGAGCATATTTTTAAGCTTCTCCTCATGACTGGCCTGCAGCTGCTCGCTACTTTGTTGTACTACCTTATGTGCTATATTCTCAAATGTACGCGTCAATTGTTCATTCAGCTTAAATAGCTCGCGTTTCTGCTCTTCTAGCTTAATGTGTGTATGGTGCAGGTCTGCCTTAGTCGCTTGATAGTCGTTACTCAGATGCTCTCGTTTCTGTTGCTCCATTTTTATCTGCTCCTCTTTGCTTGCCAATTGCTCAACCCAAACTACTTCTCTTTTTGCATAATTGGGCAATATCAAAAGATAAAAAGTCGCAACAGTTAATACTATACCGAATAAAAATACGAGAAGGAATACTATGGTTTCTGACATACACTTGTTTTTGGTTGATACTTTTATTGGCGTTGTTTAAATTTACCATTTTGGCCTGCAAATTTCCCTTTTTCGACTACAAACCAGAAAGGTTAGACAACTTCATTATCAACGTTAATAATTCAATATACAGTATACAAATCGAAGTTGTATAAAAAATATACACTCCTTACCTATCGTACAGCTTTACTCGCTTAGCGTATCTTTACGTCAAGCACTTTTTTTCCTTCTACATAGCCCTCCAGCACATCACCCCCTACCACCGGGCCTACACCTGCGGGAGTACCACTAAAAATGAGGTCTCCTATTTTTAGGGTAAAATACTGTGAGCAATGCTCAATGATACTGGGTATGTCATACAGCATCATGCGTGTATTCCCTTGCTGCACTACCGCTCCATTTTTATGCAATTCAAAATTCAAATTGCTCAAATCATATTCCGAAATAGGCAGGAACTCGCCCAAGACAGCACTTTGATCAAAGCCTTTGGCTTTTTCCCATGGCAAGCCCTTGCTCTTTAACTCTGCCTGTATATCCCGAGCGGTGAAGTCTATACCAATGGTGAAATCCTTGTAATACTTGGGAGCAAATTTTTGCTCAATATTTTTTCCAAGTTTATGAATACGTACGACTATCTCTGCTTCGTAGTGCACATCGTTGGTCCAATCTGGAATGTAAAACGCATCTCGCTGCCGAAACACAGCCGAATCTGGTTTCATAAAAATAACGGGCTCTGTAGGCACTTCATTGCCAAGTTCTTTGGCATGGTTTACATAATTTCTTCCTATACAGATGATTTTCATTGAAATCCGTTTTCTTTTGCAAAGTTAACAGAATGCTAGAATCAACCGAACTGCTATATGCCTATTCACAAGGCTACTTTCCGATGGCTGTACCAGAGGACAATAATGAGATATTTTGGTTCAAACCAGACATGAGAGGAATCATTCCTTTGGATACATTTCATGTCTCTAAAAACCTACGCAGACTCTTTAATAAGCATCACTTTGATCTACGAATAAACGGCGATTTTGAAGGCACCATGCGTGCCTGTACCGAGCGAGAAGACACGTGGATAAGCGAGGACATTATTGAATCTTACTGTAAACTACACGATATGGGTTATGGTTTCAGTTTCGAAACATGGCGAGAAGACAAACTCGTGGGCGGCTTGTACGGAGTGGTTATCGGCAAAGCATTTTTTGGCGAAAGTATGTTTCACCGTGAAACAGATGCCAGTAAGATTGCTCTTATATTTCTTGTACAATTTCTGAAAGATAACGACTTTCAGCTCTTGGACACCCAATACATTAACGATCATCTTGTACAGTTTGGTGCCAAAGAGGTTCCCAACGAACAATACGAAGAAATGCTGGCAAAGGCATTGGAGAGTTAAGACAACAATTCCTTTATAGTTGCTATCTTCTTCTCAGTCTCTTCCCACTCGCTCGCAGGGTTAGAATCTTTCGTTATTCCTGCACCGGCAAAAAGTTCTACCTTGTTTCCATAAAAACGCATGCACCGAAGATTGACAAAAAAGGTGGCACTTTTTTCTCTAAGTACTCCAGTTACTCCAGAATAGAAGCTTCTATTCATCGTCTCAAATTCTTGAATAAAAGCAAAACTTTTATCTCTAGGCAAACCGCAGACTGCACTGGTAGGCTGCAAGTTTTTGAGTAATTCTAGAGCTTGCTCTTGCGTACCCGTGGCGGTATAACTTGTCTTTAGGTGCTTAATAGTATTGAATTTAGCCTCATCTGTATCGGATTTTGTAAAACCGATCAATCCCACAGCAGTCAATTTTTCTTCAATAAAATCACAAACCATTGTCTGCTCTTCTTCCTCTTTCTCAGTAAAATTTTCGTCTAAGGACTTTGTGCCAGCCAAGGCTACGGTATATACAACGCCATCTTCGTAGTGTAAAAGCAACTCTGGAGAGGCACCCACCCATTGCTCTGGACCAATATTGACATAGTATCCGTAGCTATCCGGATATTTTTTTACGGCATTTTGAAACGCTGTTTGCGAGCTGTAGTCTCCTTCTAAAATCTCATTGCGAGCAAGGACTACTTTATCCAAACCACCGTCTTCCATTGCGGCACACGCCATGTATACACTCGTCTCGTACTCTATCTGAGAAAGTGAATCATTAGGAGATAAGTCAAACTCCCTCACCGTATTTTCTACTGGTTTCTTGCCAAAGAAAAAAGCTTGTTTACTTCTATCAAACGGATAGAACACCAACCCCTGGCGTTTCATCCAATAGTCGTCTATATTTTCAAATGCTTCCATACAGTCAGCATCGTACTTCTCAATTTTTTTCTCCCCGGGGAGATATATCAAAGCTCCTAAGTTTTCTATATCCATCACTTTCTATCTACTACCGCTAGGGTCATTCGACATACATTTAGCAGAACCTCATCATCATTTCGTGTTTCTACCTCCCACACCTGCGTACTTCTACCCAAATGTATGGGCCGAGCGGTAGCATGTACGTATCCATCGCGTGCACTTTTCAGGTGATTGGTGTTAAGCGACAAACCCAAGCACGCTTTGCCTTCTCCGTTGACCACTAAATTGCCCGCAAGACTGGCTACATTCTCTGCTAATGCAGCTACTGCTCCACCGTGGAGCATGCCAAGTGGTTGATGCACATGACTATTGACAGGCATACTCATGGTTACAAAATCTTCGCCAAAGGCAGTGACCTCCATGTCCAAATGTTCGGACATAGTATTCTTCCCAAGTTCATTTAATTGAGATATGTTTATAGCTTTGTAGGGTATCAAAATGAATATTGCTTTATTCTAAAATTAACGTGAGTACAAAGAAAACCATTTATATCATTAGGCACGGAGAAACCGAGTACAATAAACGCGGAATTATACAAGGAGGAGGTATAGATAGCGACCTCAATGAGACGGGAAAGAGACAAGCAGAACAGTTTCATAAAGCGTACCATCACATTGGTTTTGACCAAATCTATACCAGCGAGTTAAAACGCACACAGCAAAGCGTGGCTAATTTTGTAAAAAGTGGCCAGAAAATTAAAATAATCCCAGAATTTAATGAAATTAACTGGGGAATATTTGAAGGGCTAAAGGGCACACCCGATAGCCGAAAAGCCTATATGGCTATGACGGAAGACTGGAAATCAGGCTTATTGGACCGCTGTGTAGAAAATGGAGAAACCCCGAATGAACTGCAACGTAGACAAATGATAGGTTTAGAAAAAATAATGGCCAATACAGATGAGGAGGTCGTATTAATCTGCATGCACGGAAGGGCCATGCGAAGCTTATTGTGCCTTCTCACTGACACTCCTTTGCAGCGTATGGACGAGTTTAAGCACAATAATCTTTGTCTCTACGTACTACAACAAACAGGCAGTAAATTTGCTGTACAGCAGCACAACTGCAGTCAGCATCTTTGGATATAACAAAGCGATTAGACTCCTCACTATTCTTAGGCTACTTCTTGAAAATTTCTACCCATAGATGGAACCATTTTATGTCTATACGTTGCCAATAACGCATGCGTGTTGGCAATATACGCTGATTGCATAGCTACTTCTCTATCTTGCCGCGTATTGAACCAAGCACTTTTGGCTATCAGATCATCCCAACATGTGCGTACTTCAAACCCGTACTGTCCCGCCATATTTTTACTCCGCGAAAAATTCGTCTGAAAACGCATGTGTACGCGAAGAATATCTACAAATTTTTCGCACTCTATGGCGGTATTGAATGTTTTGCTTGAGAGCAATAGCAGTTCATTCTCATCTTGCATTTTGAGGAGGTACTGAGTTTTGCTTTCTTGAATATAAAAAGTGGGTCTTTTCATGATGCTATTTTTAAATGTGTAACACTATTGTCGATCTACAGGCTTTATCCAGATATAATGATTATCATTTAATTGATAATTTTATTATCTATGCCCCTTATCCTAAAGTTAGTCCATAGTTTTGAACTACCAAATGCGTCCTAATTTTTTGCGAAAAATGAATTCTCTGTGAACATCTTGAAAAGTGAGTATACTCCACTCCTTAACTTTGCACCTTAGCATATTTACATTAAACCAAACGTGACAAAAAACACAACCCTATACTTCCTGTTTTTAGCAGGATCTTTGTTCTTATTTGCTACCTGCAAACAAGCCACTGATTCAGCCATAGAAGAAAAAACTGAAATGGCCGCAGATGCTGCTGAAATAGAACACAACAATGATACTCGAAAAGCTATTCCATCTGAGGATAGCAAGGCTCCTGTCTCGGCGTATATTTTCAAACGAAATACCAATCCATACAGTCAATCCTATTTTCGTAACCCTTTTGATAGTGCTATTTACGTATCAGGTACGTTTTGTGAGTTGAGAGGAAATCACTTTCACGCAGGACTAGACATACGCACTGGAGGCCGCCAAGGCTGGAAAGTACTTGCGGCAGCTGATGGATACGTAGAACGCATAAAAATAAGTACCGGCGGATACGGCAGAGTGATATACATACGCCACCCTAACGGGTTTACTACCGTATATGGACACCTACAAAAATTTAACGGTGCACTAGCCAACTACGTAAAAGACGCACAATACAAGCAACGCACATTTGAACTAGAACTCTTTCCTAAGCGTGGTGAAATCAAGGTAACCAAGGGTCAAAACTTTGCTCTAAGCGGCAATACTGGAGGTAGTGGCGGACCACATTTGCACTTTGAGATACGCAACTCCAAAGGACAAAGCACCAATCCACTTCTACACGGCCTGAAGGTGAAAGATAACCTGAAACCCGAAATAAAACGTATCAGTGTGCATCGAAAAGACAAAGAGAGCCTATACAGTAAGGGAACATATCCGTATACCACATTTAGCAAGTGGAGTGACTACGTAAAAAATAAAAAGACACTACGCCTTCAACCAGGAGCCTATAGTTTTGGCCTATTTACAGACGACTATTTTACTGATCGTAAGAATGTATTGGGTATTAACTACTGTTGGCTTACAGCCAACGACCAACTACTCTATGCATACCAGATAGAGAAATTTAATTTTGACCAAGGAAGGTATATCTATACCCATACAGACCCATACTTGAAATGGAAGGAAAAGAAAACATACTTCCGCTTATTCAAAGAAAGCTACAATCCCCTGCCATACTACCGCCAACGCCAAAAAGGTGAGATACGCATAAAACACGGCGATAGTGTGCGAATGAAACTATACATACAAGACTACGTAGGACTTACGGACTCAGCTACATGGATGGTGGTAGGAGATACATCAGGCAAGCAACTCCGTGCTGCTTTACCAGCCTACGAAGAAAAGCATCGTGTAGCAGGCAACACCTCTTTTGCCTTTTATGAGTGGGCTATTTCTGTTCCCAAAAAAGCGGTATACCACCCCTTTGATTTCACACTGGGTATAGCTAAAGCTAAGCCAAACGTACTTAGTAAAACACTGCAAATGCACTACGGATACACTCCGCTTCATACCTATATCAATGTAGACTATACCGTGCCAGCAAAATGGCTAAGTTATGGCGAAAAGTTGTGTGCAGTGAGTTTTGATGGCCAACGCACCTATTACGAGGGTGGTACATTGAACGGTAATAAACTCCGTTTTAAAACTCGCTCATTGGGAGAATACGCTATCTCTTTTGACGATGAATCGCCCAAGATTACGGTAAAGAAATTTGGCAGACGATTCAAATTTAAGGTAACCGAAAACCTGAGCGGTATAGACCAAATCATCTGCTCGATAGACGACAAATGGATACTGGCCGAGTACGAACCGAAGACCAACACGGTCTGGGGTGAGATTCCGGCATGGATAAAAGCAGGAAAATACGAATTCAAACTGATCGCAATAGACCATAAAAAAAACCGCAGCGAATACAAACGCAACATGCTTCTATAGTGGTATTTACAAAAAAGAAAATGTATTTTTACACGAAAGTAAAAATACACCTATGAAAAACATCAAACTATTCTCTGTAGCTCTAATAATGAGCATAGCCATCATATTTACCTCTTGCAGTGATGATACAGACCCAGCACCTGTAGACCCCATAGTAGTAGATACTACTGATACCACAACTACAAAGGCTTCTTACACCACTGACGTAAAGCCTATTTTTGACGGAAGCTGTACCTTTGTGGGATGCCACAATGTAGGGTCTGGAGTAGGTAGCCTAGCGACATATTTGGATGCCAAAGCCTATGGCGAAGGCGGCAGACTAATCGGTGCCGTAAAACACGAAAGTGGTTTTTCTCCTATGCCAAAAAACGGAGCTAAATTAGCCGACGATAAAATTGCTTCTATTGAAAAATGGATAGCAGATGGATACACGGAATAAATAGAAAACCGCTTTTTATTGGTCCAGGAATTTCTTGTATACCAAATGGTCTACAACAGCTTGCGTGCTATGCTCTTTAGCATTGTCTTTCTCCGAGTCTACTATTCTACAACGAATGATAGAGAGAGTTGCTTAAAATCGCCTCATAAGATGATTTTGGGGCAAGTTGTATGCCGTAATCGTGGAGTAATATATAAGCCTACCGTTTTTGAAGTAACAACATCAGCTGGGTTAAAATTAATATTCCCTCTTATCCCAAACCTAATTTCTTTTTCTGTTGTTTTGTAAGTATGTCAATACCACAAATAGGAGAAAAAGCACCCGACTTTAGCGGAGTAAATCAAAAAGGAAAAACAGTATCGTTAGCCGATTTTGCGGGCAAGAAACTGGTACTCTATTTTTACCCGAAGGACGACACTCCAGGATGCACCGCACAAGCATGTAATCTTACTGAAAACCATAGGGCACTCCTAAAGCAGGGCTATGTTGTCTTAGGGGTAAGCCCAGATACAGAAAAACAACACATTAAATTCATCGATAAGTACAAACTCACGTTTGACCTACTGGCAGATACCGAGAAAGAAACAATACAAGCCTATGGCGTATGGGTGGAGAAGAGTATGTACGGCCGCCAGTATATGGGTGTTGCCCGTACTACATTTATTATAGATGAAAAAGGCCTTATCATGGATGTGATAGAAAAAGTAAAAACCAAAGAGCATACTGCACAAATACTAAAGTAAGCACACACCTATATTACATACATCAACTACAAAGGGCTACTCCGCAATGCGAAGTAGCACTTCTGTTTTAACTAAAAAAAATATATAAAAACTCTATTCGTTAATACGTGCCCAGATGACAAAAATTACCCGCCATATACCAATGGACGAATGCATTTTACCAAAGGGAAAGTTCTCTAAAAAGGAAGGTCACCCTCTTGCTTTTTTCCTTCTCTCGTGAGGAGTAAAAATTCATTGGCGATTATTTCTGTAATGTACCGTTTGTTGCCATCCTTGTCATCCCAGCTGCGGGCAGTTAGTTTACCTTCAACCATTACTTCTTTGCCTTTGACCAGTAGATCTCCCATGAGCTCTGCGGTCTTACCCCACGCTACGATATTGTGCCATTGTGTGTCTTCAACACGCTCGCCTTTCTTGTTTACGTAGCTTTCGTTGGTAGCCATTGTAAACTTGGCTACACTGCTTCCCCCTTCTAGTTTTTTTACTTCTGGGTCCATACCTAAGTTCCCGATCAGTTGTACTTTGTTTCTTAATGCGTTCATAATAATTTGCGTTTGTTAAATTGTGTTTGTTAAAAAAAATGTCTCTTGTGCTAGCCGCAACCAGCGATTATTACTTTGTGTTATTTGCGTTGTTTGTCCGAATCATACGTCTCTTTCAAAACAACACTGCAAATAGAATTCATCCACCAAGCACCAAGCGAACATTAAGCATTTACTTACGCTTACAAGCAATTGCAAACGCTTACAAACGAATTAATGACTTGATTTACAATAATTTACGGACTGAAACAGCAATAGAAAATCTCCTGCTGTTCTTTTACTTTTTGTCTGGCTATTATGGTTAAACGGGGTATTTCAGACTTGAATAAACCCACGTAAACTACTTCAATCGTATCTTCCTGTGAACTCCTGTATTCTTATTTTACCTCAGTAAAATTACGTACATCTTGCATAAATAGTAGGTTTGGCTTTTTGTCGCCTTTCACTTTTAGCCCTTCTACGGTGAGTCCGTTCACATCATCCAAAACGAGTGCTGGTCTGTAGTCTCCCTTCTTTATTTTTATCTTCACGTTTTTCATGGTAAGCCCTTCTACGTGTCGCACATACAAGCCCCACGCTGGCAATTCTCCAAACATAGAAAACTCTGGATACGTATACGGCAGCTCGGGCACATCTCCTATTCTATTGGTTGGCATGTTTGCATAGGCCGCATTACCTCTACCTGGGTATAGTATTGTAATGTCTTCTAAGGTAACATTCTGAACGGGAAAGCCCAGTATGCCCGTAATAGAAGAGGGCAACACATTGTGAAAGTAGGGCAAGGCAGGTCCTCTCATTTCATAGGCATAATCGGGTCGATTGAAAGGGACACTTACTTTGATTCTGCGTAGTGTGATGTTTTTCAATGTACCGGGCTGTTTCGCCCCTCTAATCTGGCCTATTCTAAGAAAGATGGCATTGCCTGTATTATGAGCTACAATGTCTTCTACCAATATATTTTCGAGTACTCCGCCTTGCATTGACTCTATGGCTATTGCGGACCTATAAGTATCATACACCTTGATGTTTCGCACTACGACATTGCGGATATGGCTCACCGTTGAGGTGCCAAATTTAATGGCACTGGCACTTGACCGCACGGTACAATCTGCAATGTAAATGCTATCGCAAAAATACGTACGGGTCCAATCTTCTGACTTGATACATATACCATCATCTGCCGCATTAATAGCACAGTGTGTAATGCGTACGTTTTTAGAGTCTACTATATCTATCCCATCATTGTTCCAATACGTATCACTATCCACCTTTACCCCGATTATTTCAACACGATTACATCGTTCGTAGGTCTGTACCCAACACGCTGAATTCTTGAAAGTAACATCAGTTATACGTATGTTATTACACTTATAGCTGTGCAACAGCTGGGGCCGTATGTTCCACTTAGGCCGTTTTTCTGTAAGGTTATAGTACGCACTATCTATCTCACTTGCATAGAATAGGCTATCTATTTTGAGGGATAAACGTGCACCCCTCCCGTCTATAGTACCCGAGCCGCTGATGGCAATATTATTCGCTTCATTGGCCTGTATGAGTGCTTTCCACTTGGCTACCCTGCGATAGTCTGTAGGAGACAGACTACCTAGAAGAATTGCGTTTTTTGTCACATGTAACGTAACTTTAGATTTTAAAAAAATAGTGCCACTTACAAATCTGCCTCGTGGAATAATGACCCGACCCCCTCCCTGAGAAGATGCCTCGTCGATAGCTGCTTGTATAGCTAGGGTATTGATCGTATAGCCATCTCCTGTGGCACCGTAATCTACTATGGAATAGTCCTTGGCACATAGAGGACCATACACAAAACCCAAATATATAACCAATACTATACTGAACTGCTGCATTTTATGCTGGCAATATACTTGTGTCAACTGACAATATTGTCCACATGCATTAATCAATTATCTCTGAAGACCATTTGGTTAACTATCACTCTTGGTTGTAAGTTCGTAGCCAAGTGAACATTACTCACCTTATATCCTATGCAACTAAATCCCTATGCTGCGTTGCCTTGGGGTTTTGGAGTGGATGCTCACCCTCCTCAGAAGAACAGCAACAAACGGCACAACTGCCCCAAGCTCATGCATTACTGGCTACCGATTTTATGAGCTTGGCAGATTTTCAATTGGTGGTAGCCTTACGCTACAGAAAAACTAAAGACTCTACACACGGTACGGTAGATCTAGAGTATAAAAACAATGGGCAAACAATAAGCAGCTCACTGTCTGATGGTGTGACACAAGGCGACATTTCTGATGCTCGCGATGGAAGTATTTGGGACAAAGTAAGACTAATCTGCTCGTCTCCCTATGCCGTATGGAACAGAAAAAAACTGAGCCAAATATATATGCTTGCAAGACACAGGCCGGCTCTCTTTGGAAAGAACGATGCTGCTTTTTATGACCTGGCACAAAGCACTATGCGTCAGATTGTCGTCACCGATGGAGCGTTCACTAATTTTCGGGATAGCTTAGAAAAAGGGTATATCAATACGTTCAATCATATTACTGCACAGGCTTTGATAACTGCTTTGTACGATGAAAAAATAGCCAACTATGTGGCTACTGTACATGAACGACACCATATGCCGCAATTGGTATCTGGTCTGTTTAGCAAAGTACAGCTAAAGGACACGCTCAATTTTCCGGTAGACAACTACGTAGACATCATCAATAACGAACTCGGTCAGGAGCTCGGAAAGTTTTTGAAAGCTGAGCTTAACATAACCAAAACGACCCAATGGACACCCCAACTTACTGCTGCTTTTTTGAATGCCCTACACGAATACTATGCTGCCTCATTTCAACTAACCTTAATACCCTACACAGCACAAGATCCGATTATCATTCGGTTCTCTGATAAACTACAAACGATACAAAAAGGGAAGTCATATATCTAAATCTCACCCTTAACTCATCCTAAAATGCACACATATAAACGGTTATATTCCTTGACAAACATAAAAATACTGGCGGTAGTATTGGGCTTTTTTTTGTTACAATCATGCGACGATTCCAATGACCGAACTACAGTACTGGAAGCCAGTGAATACTACTCGTCTGCTAAGCCATGCACCCGTTGGTGGTGGTTTGCCACAGCCATAAAAAAGTCCGATATAAAGCACCAGCTGGACTGGGCACAAGAAAATAATTTTGGCGGAGTAGAAATAGCGTGGGTATACCCGCTCTATCGCTACCAAAAAATGTATTCTCGAGCCTACGGAAGACAGTACCCAATAGATAGTTCAGCACAAAAATGGCTGAGCAAAGAATGGACAGACATGGCAGTATATACCAAACGGTATGCCGACACGATCGGCTTGTCGTGTGATTTTACGTTTGGTAGTGCATGGCCCGTAGCTGGAACTGAAATAAGCCAGGGAAACAGAACCCAAATCTATGGCGACTCCAGTTTTCAGCAGTTACTCACCTTCTCGTGGGCATGGCCAGACACCATGTATGTTATAGACCACCTCAATCCGGATGCATTCAAAGAATTTGCAGCTCCCATAGCCAACGCCTTGAAACCCGCTTTTGGAGGATCTAAATCTGCTTTGTTCACTGACTCTTGGGAGATAAAACTAAATGCTACCAACAAGATTTGGACCGCAGGATTTGGGACTACGTTCAACGAGCGTTTTGGCTACGATATCGTTCCTTTTATGAATAAAGGTATAGATTCCTTCCCCGACTTACGGTACGACTACATGACCCACTTGGACGAGTATGTGACCGCTGGTTTTTATAAGCCATACGTAGCCAAGTGCAAAGAACTGGGTGCCTGGTCTAGGGTGCAATGCTTGGCCGCTCCTACCGATGTAATGACGACCTACTCCTTGGTAGATATTCCCGAAACGGAGAGCATGCTCAACAATCCGAACTATTCGCGTATTGTAAGTTCCGCTGCATGCTTGGCGAGCAAGCGACTGGTCTCTAGCGAGACATTCACCTGTATGTACGGATTCCCGAGCACGTACCTACACCAAGAACAAACGGCCGACCTCAAAATGGTAGCCGATGCCATGTTTGCTCATGGTATAAATCACCATGTATACCACGGGATGCCTTACAACCCCATCGGTTCTGATACCAATACTTTTTTTGCCACTACTTACTTTGGCCCAGGGGGCAGCTTAACCCCGGAGTTACCCGCGTTCAACGCCTACATGGAAAAAGTATCGAGCTACATGCAAATAGGCAAAACCTACAGCGATATAGCGGTATACATACCCCATGAAGACGGCATAATGAAAGGAGCCTACCCACCCGAGAAACAACGCGTATGGGTATGGGGAGCGTATGAATTGAGGTATATCGACCCACCAGCAGAACTCGAGGGTTATCACCCCTTGTGGATCAATAGGCACTTCTTAGAAAAAGCTACCTATAGCAAGGGTAGATTGGAGATAGGAGACGCATCGTTTTCTATGCTGTATATAGATGTAGACTATATGGATGGTAGAGCTTTAGAACGAATAGTGCACTTGGCCAAACTAGGATTACCTATATGCCTAAAGAATGTTCCGATGCAACCGGGTAAGGTAAAAAATAGTGCTTACGGCGTATGGTTAGATGAGCTAATGCAACTGCCCAATGTTTCTCAAACATTTGAAAAAAGCACTAAAAATGCTCCTTTGCTGCAAGCAGATAGCTTACCACAGTACTGGTGCAAGGTCGACGATGCTGGGAATGCCTACGTTTTTCTGGCACAGTGGAAGGCCAAAAATTTGGTATATCCAATCTACGGTGGCCAATCGTATACCAACACGAATGACACCCTACATCTTGCGATTAACTATAATGAGAATCAATGCAAAGTAGACGTGGTTTTCAAACCGTACCAATCTGTATTGATACACGTATCGCCCAATGGCAAAACACGTTTTTTGGACATTGCTTACGCCCCTAACGTTCCTGATGTACTACCTAGAGAAAAGCAACGCACCTATTTTTAAGACATGAAAAAGAACCACCAAAAAGAGAATAGACGTAGTTTTATAAAAGACAAACTATGGAAGGGTATCTTGTTCGCAATAACAGGATCACTCCCGACAATTGCCCGTGCTACAGCGGACCAAGAACACCTGCCCACAGCTATATACACTGCTGATGGAGAAACCATTGACTGGGATAAAGTGAAACGCATGTTTACCCTTGCCGCTAAAAGGCATCATTTCAATACGGCTAGTATAAGTCCATCACCCAAGGTAGTACAAGACAAAACAATAGAAACTATCCACTACCTGAACAGGTTTGGATCGGAAGAACACAAGCGAGTAGAACCTGTTAGACTAAAACTGGGCCAACTGCTCAACGCCCCTCCAACACAACTGGCCATTACCCGCAATACTACTGAAGGCATGAACATCATAGCTCGCAGTCTTGGCTTACAAAAAGGAGATGAAGTCATCATCACCAACCAAGAGCACGTGGGTGGAGCTGCTCCTTGGCTTACTCTTCAAAATGAAATCGGTATTGGCGTAACGGTTATAGACATAGCTGAAAATGAGGAAAACACCTGTAGCCTTCTTGAGCGTGCCATTACACCACGCACTAAGGCCATCTCGGTTTCTCACATTACCTGTACCACCGGAGCGGTTCTCCCCGTAAAGGACGTTATAGTCTTGTGCAAAAAGCATGGGGTACAATCGGTAATAGACGGGGCTCAAGCTGTAGGCCAGATACCTGTAGACCTCGGTTACCTCAATCCTGATTTTTATGCGGCAAGTGGTCATAAATGGTTGTATGGACCAAACGGTACAGGCATTTTGTACCTCAATAAAGATTTCTTGATGAACACAGGTCCGCTTTTCAGCGGAGCATATACCGACCGTATATTTGACATCAATGCAGGTCTTATCGATTATGTACAATCCGCCAGCAGATATGAATACGGCACCCTCAATGCTCCCATCATGGCTGGCTTGGGAGCGGCAGTAGATTTTATCCAAAATATCGGTACAGTACGGGTTACTGATCGCTGCAAACAGCTATCAACACGATTTTATATGGGCATAAAAGGCCACAAAAATATAACCATCTTAACGCCTGAAAAGGAAAAACTGAGAGCAGCTATAGTCACCTTTAGAATAAGCGACAAGCAGAGTGCTGAAGTATGTAGGCTATTGGTAAAAGGAGGTGTTACAGTACTTAGACATGTACACGAAAACAACCTAAATGCCATTCGGGCATCTTTTGCCATTTTTACGAGCGAAGAGGAAGTAGATGAACTTATAGCGAGAATTCTACTTCTTGCAGAGGCGAACGAGTAATACCTCTGCCACGAAGAACAACCACTGCTATGCAGTAGCAAGCAAATCGTGTGTCACCCCATACTTGAATAGGCCTATGGCTGTTTTGCATCCTGTTTTCTTTAGGATGTTTTTGCGGTGATTGTTTACCGTATAGGGACTAATGGAGAGAGCCGAGGCAATAGTCTTGGTAGTCTGCCCATCGCATCTATATTTAAGACTAGTCGTGCATCGTTATACAGTATATATATGTATATTCCTTTGCGGGGATATATGTCATTGCCTTGCTACCATACAACTACTGCACTTAACCCCCCTGATCCATTCAATACCCATCTATTGCGTAGTATACGGTCCCACTCATTTGAGCGATTACATCTTGTATCTAATACGCTATGAATAGTTGAAAAAGTATAGTGATTACGGGCTATTACCAATAGAATAAAGCACCGCCAATCTCAACTATTTCTTGCACAGAGACGACCTATACGGTACCAGGATAGTTGCAGATATTTGTTCTGGCACTCTTCCTGTGTTAGCTCATTTGGTCTGCCTGGGTTCATCACTGTGTTCTTTTTTTAGATAGACAAAGCCATACCTTTCTTAACTTGTCTATTCGACGGGAAGGTGTCACACCGTTTCCTAAACCAATACGGCCCTTCGAGCCGCATTATTGCCTTCTGTACCGCCTCAAAACGGTTCTAATGAAATCGAGAGCATAAATACTCGGGGCATTGGAGTCTCGTACCGGAGACCCTAACTAGGGTCGAAAGCTGCTCAAAACTTGATTTATTACAACCATTTTTTTAAAAAACTGACGTTTTATTTACTTTACAATGACGATACTATGACCTATAAATTTTGAACTTATGGTAAATAAGTTACTGCTGAATTTTATCATCCAAAAAAAATTGTCTTATTTTTGTCGCATTTCTTTAAATAATGTTTAGACAATTTCTTTTTTTTGGCTTACTCTCACTAACTTTCTTTTCATCGCAAGCTCAAACCATAGATGCCGGAAATGACACTATTCTTTGTTCGGGTCAGAGTGTACAATTAGGCGGTAGCGTTGTAGCACCAGGCAACCCAACGAGTATAAGCTGGACTTCTAGTCCGTCTAGTTTTACGTCATCCGATTCTACACCTACGGTTTCACCAACGGTAACTACAGCTTATTTTATAGCAGTGGTCTATCCCTCGAGTACCGTTTTGGATACCGTAACAGTGTATGTACCGCAATTGGTGGCCGATTTTGGCCAAAGTGCCGATACGGTGTGTTCTGGAACCAGTGTATCCTTTTCTGACTCTACACTTTATGGGAGTTCTTCTGCGACTTATTCATGGAATTTTGGGACAGCAGGAAGCACATCTACATTAAAAAATCCCAGCCATACGTTTATAAACAGCACGCTAGGTTCTGCCGGCATCAACCGTACAGTAACCCTCACAGTAACCGACTCTGGGTGTACGTCTACCTATACCGATATTGTGCGTGTACAAGGACTTCCTTCGACAAGACATTTTGATTTTTCTGCAGCCATAACTAATCCACCAACCCAAGCCTACACCAACTGTGTAGGGTATGGCAATTATACACCGACCATCAGAAATATTTCGACTACCAGTTCTAGCAACAGTTCCTATTTTATTGAATGGGGCGACGGCACTGACACCACATTGTCTACTACTGCCTACCCTTTTAACAGCGGAAGCATAAGTCACACCTACACAACACAAGGATACTACTACTTGAATTATACGGTAACTGGCAACAATGGATGTAGTGCTTCGGACATAGATACTGTTTTTCATGGTAGCAATCCAGTTATTGGGATTAGTAATCCTGGGAATACCACGGGATGTGCTCCGTATACGCTTTCCTTTATGGTGAACTACCGTGACACTTCTGGCATTCCCAACTTGCCGGGCACTAAGTATACGATTACCTCCAACTATCCTGGATTTGTCGACTCGGTGTATTATCACCCACTGGTAGGTATGCCCGATAGTGTATTTACCTTTACCTTTACCGAAAGTTCGTGTGGTTACCCAGCAAGTACCACGTTACAAAATGGCTTTTTCATGGAGGCTATCGCCTCCAATCAGTGTGCTGCTGCCTATTCGAGTGCATACCCCATACACATCAATAAGGCTGCAAACGCCAGCTTTACCAATACGCCTAGCAATAAAATTTGTGCTGGAACGAATATGTCTTTCTTTGGATCGGACTCCATCGGGGTTTCTATATACCCGGGACAACCCAGTGCTGGATGTACCTCACAACTCAAAAAATATTGGCAAATATCACCGATGACGGGTGTCCAAGTTGTTTCTGGGCAATTGGGATTCACCCCATACTCCTTACCTTTTTTATGGGGAACTAAAGACATCGTTGTTCGCTTCGACTCCGCAGGAACGTATAGCATAAAATATTTTTTGGGCAATTACTGCGGCCTAGACTCTTTTGAAAAAATCATCTGTGTAGTACCACAGCCGAATGCTTCTTTTCAAATGTCTGCTAATTTTCTGTGTAATCCAGATAGTGTCTACCTGATCAATACGTCTCCTTCTGTTGTTTCTTGCGATAGCTCCTCTTATTCGTGGGATATTTCCTTGCTCGCCAACAACTGCTCCCCTGTTGTGCCCAATTGGACATTTATAGACAGCACATCCATTACATCACAAGACCCTGCCATACGTTTTATGAGCTCCGGGCTTTACGGCATCACCTTGTACGATAGTGGCTATTGTGGTATAGACTCCATTACGCTGACGGATACGGTAGCCCGCCAACCGGAAATTTTCTTCACTATTGCTCCAGACACACTGTGTGCCAATAGCCCGTTGACCATAAGCACTCTGATGGTCCGCAATTGTTATGACCCTAATGCCACCTATCAATGGACGTATACTGGAGGAACTATCGCATCTCCCAACCAAGAAAACCCGGGTAATTTCAGTACCGATTCTGTTGGATTATTTTTTGTTTCATTAACCGTAACCAATCGATGCTCGGATACTACTATGTTTGATACCATCCGTATCTTAGCCAATCCCATCATTACCTTTGCCAGTCCTACTGCGGTATGTTTAGACAGCGATACATTTACGTTGTCTTCTGCATCACCTTCTGGCGGAACATATTATTCATTGGCCCTCACATCGCCTATAGTTGGCAATGTTTTTTACCCTTCTTTAGCCGGAGTCGGCACCCATACGGTGTATTATACCTATACCGATTCTTTGACCTGTACTTCTATTGATTCGACCACATTAATCGTTCATCCATTGCCTACGCCTCAAGCAGGCAACGATACCATCATTTGCGTGAATGATTCGATTGATCTGTATCCAACTATAGAAGCAAATCATGCGTATTCGTGGTTCACTGGCGGAGCATTTTTCTCCAATCAGACCAATGTTACCGTATCTCCTACCACTACCACTACCTACATTCTTTTGGATTCCAATATCCTAACCGGGTGTACCAATTTAGACTCCATTCAGGTCGCGGTTCAAACTCTTCC
Source organism: Bacteroidia bacterium (assembly GCA_028247315.1). GTDB lineage: Bacteria > Bacteroidota > Bacteroidia > NS11-12g > UBA9320 > UBA9320. Next base: position 22,953 of record JAOKFZ010000018.1, read on the forward strand.
CCCTGTGAATGCAGGAGTTGATTCCTCTATTTGCTTCAACGATATTATTCAGTTGGGTACTGCCCTTGCGGGGTATAACTACGCTTGGTCGAGTAATCCTGCTGGATTTAGTAGCACTGCGATGCAGCCTATCGTATCTCCTGCTGTAACTACCACCTATTATCTAAGCGTAAATTTAGCCTTTAAATGCTATAATTTTGATACCGTAACGGTAGTTGTAGATACGCTTCCATCGAGTATAGTAGGCACTCCAAGTACTATTTGTGCCAATGACAGTGTGCAGCTAGGCAGCACCAGTATTGCTGGAAATACATACCTATGGACAAGCAGTCCATTGTTCTTTACGGATTCTATTGGCAACCCTACGGTAGCTCCGCAACAAACAACTACTTTTTACCTAACAGAAACTATTGATGCTACGGGTTGTGAATCACAGGATAGTGTATTAATTACAGTAAATCAATTGCCTATTTTACTAGCAACAGATACCGGGATATGTTTCTCGGATACGGCGACGCTTTCTGTTAGCCCGAGTAATTTAGTGAGCTATTCATGGGCACCAACTACAGGATTGTCCAACGCTACCGGAGCTACAACACTGGCTAATCCATTACTATCTGTAAGTTACCTCGTAACGGGCATCGATATAAATGGTTGTATTGGTGTGGACTCAGCGATAGTGGCGGTATTCGATCTACCCAATACCCTATTCAGTATAGACACCGGAAGTTGTGGTGACATCAACATACTCGTAGATAACAGTACCGATACCAACAACATCTATGGACACGATTACCTCTGGACGGTAGCACCAAACACAGGTGTAGTATTGGACGATACCTTATATACGCCAAGCATTTACTTCCCACTAAATACCGCAACAACAGCCATAAGCTATGACATCGTATTGAAAAGTACTTCCATAAACGGTTGTGTGGATTTGGATACTCAAACAACAGTGGTTTATCCTAAGCCGCTAGCTAGTTTCTCTATTGCATTGCCCGATAGCTGTAGCCCAGACACTGCGTTCTTTACCAATGCGTCTGATCCATACAACTCGGAGACTATGGCAACCATGAACTTCGCATGGAACTTTGGTTCTACACTACAAGATCCTACTCAACTATACACCAACTCAGGCATTGTAGATAGCGTATACACCATAACATTATTCTCTGAGACTATGCACGGATGTAGAGACACATTTGTAGACTCTCTTACCATACACCCCGATGCTCGGGCAACCATAAACCCAGCATTTACAGCAGGTTGTGCTCCGCTAACCATCAACTCTGCTTTGATTAACCTAACCCAATACCCGTTTGCTAACGATACTTACAGCTGGACCATATTCGGTGCAGATTCTACTACTCCAGTAAGCAACTTTACCGGAACTGGTTTTACCGATTACACCATCAGTGCTGATGCAGATACCGTATATGTTCGCTTGATTACAAGCAACAACTATGGCTGTAAAGAAGATACCCTCGTACAGCGTTTCACTACCATTCAAGATCCAGCTGCAGACTTCTTATTGTCGGATACCACTGGTTGTGGTAATAACTTCATCACTTTGACGGACAACACCAGTCCATTGGGACTTAGCTTGTATTGGGACTTTGGTGACGGCGATACCAGTACTGCAACCAACCCTGTACACAACTTTACCAATACTTCCAACACACAAGATTCTACCTACACCATCACCTTAATCGTGACTGCAGGTACCGGTTGTTCTGATACCAGTGTAAAGGATGTGACCATTTTCCCAATACCCGATGCCTTGTTTACATTGAGCAGTACAGCCACTTGTGCTCCAGCTGTAATCACGACCAACAATAACACCATACGCAAAGCCGGTACCTGGACTTCCTTGTGGAGTACCAATCAGGGTTCAGTAAGCATCAGCGACACAGCAGCTTCAACACCTACCTTCTCATTTGTAGATAACGATAGCGGAGTAGATACTACTTACACCTTCTCATTGGTAGTGACTTCTGTAGACGGATGTACCGATTCTATTTCGGATAGTATTGTGTTGTATTCGCGTCCCAATACCCTATTCAGTATAGACACCGGAAGTTGTGGTGACATCAACATACTCGTAGATAACAGTACCGATACCAACAACATCTATGGACACGATTACCTCTGGACGGTAGCACCAAACACAGGTGTAGTATTGGACGATACCTTATATACGCCAAGCATTTACTTCCCACTAAATACCGCAACAACAGCCATAAGCTATGACATCGTATTGAAAAGTACTTCCATAAACGGTTGTGTGGATTTGGATACTCAAACAACAGTGGTTTATCCTAAGCCGCTAGCTAGTTTCTCTATTGCATTGCCCGATAGCTGTAGCCCAGACACTGCGTTCTTTACCAATGCGTCTGATCCATACAACTCGGAGACTATGGCAACCATGAACTTCGCATGGAACTTTGGTTCTACACTACAAGATCCTACTCAACTATACACCAACTCAGGCATTGTAGATAGCGTATACACCATAACATTATTCTCTGAGACTATGCACGGATGTAGAGACACATTTGTAGACTCTCTTACCATACACCCCGATGCTCGGGCAACCATAAACCCAGCATTTACAGCAGGTTGTGCTCCGCTAACCATCAACTCTGCTTTGATTAACCTAACCCAATACCCCCTTGCTAACGATACTTACAGCTGGACCATATTCGGTGCAGATTCTACTACTCCAGTAAGCAACTTTACCGGAACTAGTTTTACCGATTACACCATCAGTGCTGATGCAGATACCGTATATGTTCGCTTGATTACAAGCAACAACTATGGCTGTAAAGAAGATACCCTCGTACAGCGTTTCACTACCATTCAAGATCCAGATGCAGACTTCTTATTGTCGGATACCACTGGTTGTGGTAATAACCTCATCACTTTGACAGATGCTTCTACACCAACTTCTGGATTAACCCACAGGTGGAATTTTGGAGATGGAGACACCAGTATACAACAGAACCCAGCACACCTATTTACCAATACATCCAACACACAAGATTCTACCTACAGCATCACCCTAATAGTGAAAGCTAGTGCATCTGGCTGTTCAGACACAATTGTAAAACAATTCGAAGCGTTTGCTAAACCTGTAGCCAACTTTGGTGCCGCAGAAGTATGTGAATTCAAGATCACTCAGTTTACAGACTCTTCAATTGCAGGAGGAGTACCCCTTGCAACGTGGGATTGGGACTTTGATGACGGCAACGCTGACACGCTACAGAATCCAATGCACACTTACAGTCAAGATGGTAATTATGCTGTGCAGTTGGTTATTTCCAATGGCAATGGATGTACCGATTCTATCACAAAGAATATTGAATCATATCCAGTACCATTACTAGGCTTTACGCACGATACGTTAGTCTGTAAAAATGATTCAATCCAAATGAACAACTCTACTACTGGAGCTATTCAATACGATTGGGACTTTGGAAATGGTCAATCTGACACAAGGCAAAACCCAAATAGCCTCTATGATACTATTGGGATATACAGCATCAGACTAAGAGCAACCAGTATAAGAGGGTGCTTTGATTCATTGCGTAGTGCTATACAGGTAATAGAAGCTCCTAAATCATCATTTACACCAAGTCTAGATGAAGGATGTGCACCATTGGAAGTAACTTTCACTAATACAACCATAGCCGAGTTTGAAACATACCTGTGGGATTATGGCCAGGGACAAACCAGTACAAATCGTATTGCAGATACGATCATCTATGCACAAGGCAGGCACGATACTACTTATTTCGTTCAATTAATCGTTTCGAATCAATGCCGTATTGACACTTTCTTGGATTCTATTTTAGTGCATCCTACGCCAGTGGCCCTATTTGAGACAGACAGAGATATAGGCTGTAGCCCGTTGAATTTGCTCTTCTCTAATAACCTAACATACGGAGATCCAGACTCACTTATTTGGAATTTTGGTGATGGATCAGCACCATTTAAAACCACTAAAAATACATTTGACGAGCCACTCTCCCATATTTTTACTACCAAAAGATTGCCCTCGGATTATACGATTGAATACATTGCAAAAAATGGATGTGGATCAGATACTGCATACAAAACCATTACAGTATTTAAAACAGTTGAAGCATTCTTTAACACAGATACATTACGCGGCTGCTTCCCGTTAACGGTAAACTTCACAAATTCATCGCGAGGTTTTGTGGATTATGCTTGGGACTTCGGTGATGGAAATGTAAGTAATGTCAACAACCCATCGCATACATTTACGCAAAGCGGAACGTTTACGGTAAAAATATTTGTGACCGATAGCTGTTCCTATGACACTTTTGAGCGACAAATATTAATTTACCCCGCACCAAATGTAAGTTTTGACGTTGTTAAGGACTCCATCTGTCAATATGATTCTATCAGTTTCCTAAGTACCTCCAACAATGTTTCTGGAATATACTGGGAGTTTGGTGATGGCGATTCTAGTAGACTAACAAATCCCGTACATCAGTTTGACAGTAGTGGAAATTCCAGTGTACGATATACCGCCTATTCTACCCTTAATAATTGTCCTGCCACCATCATTAAAGATGTAACCATTCTCAAAAGGCCGAAAGCCACGATTACGGCAAACCCTACGGACGGTTGCGATCCGCTACATGTAAATCTAAAGGCTGATAGCAGTTATAATTCTTGGGTATTTAGCAATGGCAATGTATCCGTACTCAATGAGCTCACGGAGACCTTTACCGCCATAGGACCTCACTGGGTACTGCTTGCCTCAGAATACGCCAATGGCTGTAAAGATACTACCTCCTTGAACCTGGTAGTACACCCTAGACCAGATGCACAATTCACTAGCTCTGTTGATAGTGTATGTGTATATCCAGTGACCGTAGATTACACCAATACGACGTTGGGTGCGTTAGGCTACGATTGGATTTTTGGAAATGGCAATAGAACTACACAAACAAACCCAAGTGAAACGCTGACTGCTGCGGGCATCTATAATGATACCTTAATTGCTTCCAACCAATTTGGATGTAAGGACACAGCAACATCTCAAGTGAAAATTTACGAAAAGCCGACAGCTAGTGGTCTCATATCACCCCTATCAGGCTGTGTACCTCTGGACGTTAATTTTATAAATACTTCACAAAATTCGCTAGCTGCCAAATGGTACTTTGGCACTGGTGATTCAAGCTTACAGGGTGACACAGACTATACGTATAATACTGTTGGGGGGTATGTCCCTTCGCTGGTTGTATACGGCAATGCCAACTGTATAGATACATTTAAGTTGGCCTCGACTATTGATGTTCATCCCAATCCTGTAGCAGATTTTGATTTTGATGCCATAAGTGTGACTACTACGTTCACCAATTTTAGTAGCATAGCCGATTCTTACCTCTGGAAATTTGGAGATGGGAATACTACTACGGTTGAAAATCCAGTACATAATTTCCCTGGAAATGGCCTATTCAATACAACGCTAATAGCGAGCAATGCCTTTGGGTGCGTAGATTCTATTACCAAACGAATCGAAATAATAGAACGATATAACTTATTTGTATCCAATGCATTCTCTCCGGAATTTGGTCTACCAGAGGTTAGGACTTTTAAACCTTCGGGTGTAGGGATTGCCACGTACAATATTTACATTTATGATACGTGGGGTAATCTCGTATGGGAATCTGACAAGGTATCAAGAACAGAACCTGCAGAAGGCTGGGATGGTAATGACATGAACGGAAATGCCTTGCCGCAAGACACCTATGTTTGGAAGGTATCCGCGACATTCAAAAATGGCAGTATATGGGCAGGTAAAGTTTATCCCAACGGAGAAGTTAAACGATTTGGTACATTAACATTGATACGATAATGAAAAGAAAGTTACAATTTTTTACATCTATTTTGATCCTAGCTACACTGGGAGCAAATGCACAAGATCCCCTTTTTTCTTCTACTCTGGACAACCCCCTCTACTACAACCCTGCAACACCGGGAATAGTGAGAGGTCATGAGTACAGATTAAATTACCGGGAACAGTGGCCTGGTATCCCTGCATCAATGCGGGCCTTTAACTTCTCTTCTACGCATCAACTGCGTAACGCTGTGGGTCTTGGATTTATGGTCATGTCCAACATTGAAGGAGAGTCTATGTTGCGTACAGACAAAGTAGAAGCAACGATTGCTTTCCCGATTAAAATTTCTCGCTTTTTAAAAGTAAGCGGTGGCATAAATGCTGGCTTTGGGCAAAAAACCATCGATTGGTCTAGCCTAGAATTTGATGATCAGTACGATAAGTATTATGGCAAAATATACCCTACGAGTTTTGCTTTCCCGGGCATTTCTCAGCGAAAGTATGGTGACCTTAGCATTGGAGTTGCGGCAAAAGGAGTACTGAATCGAGGCAAAAACGAACCCCAAGTATACGGCACATTGGGTGTTTCTATGAAACATGTTTCTGTCTTTCCCGGTGCTAACTTTATCGGAAGTGACATTCCTGCAGTACCCTTAAAATATGTTGTACATGGCAATATATGGTTTCTAGACCGATCGCAGAAACGAGGAATTGCCCCTAATTTTAATTTTGAAAAACAAGCTAGTATGACAACACTCAATGTATCTACACGCGTTGTTTTAAAACCCGTATATTTTAATATTGGCCTAAGAAATAGAAGCTATACGTTTAGTCCAGAACGTTTTGACAGCTTTATATTTGGGTTGGGTTATACCAGTCCAATTGTAAATAATAACCTATCAAGCATCGGATACACCTATGACTTTACTACCTCAAAATTATTGGGAGGCACCTTTGGTTCTCACGAGATACACATGAGCTATAGTTTTGATATAGACGGCAGGCGAGAATCAAGGCGTTCTCGATCCAATAGGAATGACATTCAGTGTCCTATGGGTTTCGGGAGTTTCTAGTAGTCGCTGGGCTGATGAATGCCAGCATCGCATACTGCTGGAGCCATCTCCCCCTAATCTGTCAAAAAAAAGCGAGGTAGTCATGAGACTATCTCGCTTTTTTTTGGTATTTACTCGCTAATTATTTGTTTGTGGATGTAGAGATTCTTTGGTATGCCAAGGATTTTCTTCTACGACGGCTGTTTCGTACAGATTCACTTTCACTATATGCTAGGCTCCTCTCCCCATGCATCCCGGTGAATATCTGAATCGTCCAACACACGCTAAACAGGCCACCCAAGAAACGTAATATGCACGTGGCCTTAGCATACTGGGAGAAGATACTTTCTCTTTCGTTCCATACATGAGCTATTCAATCGATAGCTTTTATTTTACTCTGCAATTATTATTTGTATTTGATTAATACACCTAATAAAAATTTACAATACGCTGATTATCATAGTTTTGATATTCATTTTCTTTCAATATCTTTGAAGTACCAAGACTACTGCTAAGGACTCTTAACACATCATTTCCTAGTGCAAGCTTGTTTGTTTTTTGACACGTGTCTAATGACTAAGTATAATAACCTGAAAACGAAAATTGCTATTACACTTCCTTTGGTGTTGGCTTTCACCCAAGTGTTTAGTCAATCTCTCAGCAGAATATCCATAGGTTTTGAACGTTGGTTAAAACCAAATCTCGGAGTAACACCATGCAAAGAATTGATCTTCCAATACAATGACCCAAGGGACACTATGTTGTATGCTCCTCACGAAAGAGTAGCTAATCGAACGACAATTGCTACTGACACATAAAACTTTGACCTATGATGGCTTTAAACTACGTACACAAGCACATCCTTTTTGGTGGTGCATTGGCCTACCGGGATGCTAAACGAATCAATAAAAATACAGATACGTTAAATGACCTTGGGGTTTACCCTTTTTCAGTACTGAGATAGCTTAAAAGTCTCTATTCTTTCTCTAAAGCCTCGATACGCTTTAGTAATAATAGATAAAACGTTTGCTGAGCTTAGCTGCAGTGCACAGAATAACGAAGCGAAGTGCTTTCAAAGACTTCCGTTACATTTGAAAAATACAAAATGACCAAATACTTCATCCTACCGATACTCTGTATACTGGCTTGCACACAAAACCAAGAGTCGGAGAACACCAATCAAGAAGCAACAGATAGCAAAGCATCCATTATCATACTTGGAACTATACAAGATGCAGGATCGCCGCAGATAGGCTGCCAAAAAGAGTGTTGTGTATACTTATATGACCATCCAGATACAGACAGAATGGTATCTAGCATAGGTTTAGTAGATGCGGAGAATAAAAACACCTACCTCTTCGATGCTACACCGGATATGATAGCACAGTTGGCGATACTGACCAGTCACGAAAAGCGAAGCGACAAACAGCTAGCAGACGGTATCTTCCTCACCCACGCACACATAGGCCACTACACAGGCCTCATGTACCTCGGCAAAGAGTCCAAAGATGCTGATAGCGTGCCACTATTTGTGATGCCACGTATGAAGGAGTTTCTGAGCTCCAATGGCCCTTGGGACCAGCTTATTACCAGAAGGAACGTGAGCCTAAAAGAACTAAAGCACGAACTACCCGTGCGGTTATCTAACAATATCACGGTGACTCCGCTCCTAGTGCCACACAGAGACGAATACTCCGAAACGGTAGGCTACCGCATAGATGGACCCGATAAAAGTGCACTCTTCATCCCAGACATAGATAAATGGGACAAGTGGGATCGCGATATTATAGAAGAGATAAAGCAAGTAGACTATGCCTTTATAGATGCCACCTTCTACAGTGGAAAAGAGATGAATAACCGAGACATCAGCCAAATACCGCACCCTTTTATAATAGAGAGTCTAACTAAGTTCCAAGACCTTTCAACTACAGATAAAAGCAAGATAATCTTCATCCACTTTAACCACACCAACCCAGTCATAGATCCTACTAGCAATGAGAGCAAAACTGTCACAGATCAAGGTTATAGAATTGCAAGAGTGAGGGATGTATTTGAGATGTAGATTCTTTTCCTTTTTGTCTTGTTGAACAGGAACATATCAAAGCAGTCGAGAGCTTACCATTTTTCAACACTGAAATAGCTTGAAGAAATGGTTGTAAGTGCTGTCACTAATTTAATTAATCTACTGATAATGTGGGACAAACAAGATTTACTGGGAAACAAGCTATTTGTAAAAACACTCTACCCAACAGGAATAGTAGTGGATTGAGAAAAACACTTTATCGAACCCAAAATCAAAATGTATTTATGGAATACATCCAAGATGTGACGAGAATTACGGACAAACAAAAAAAGCGAAATAGTGAATTAAAATTCAACTATTTCGCTCTGGTAGAGGCTATTAGACGCTTATCAAATCTTTAGTCTGAAATCCCAGTCCAACGGCTAGCAATTATTGTTTGATTATTGACATAGGCCACAAGTGTTAAAACAAGCGATGGGCAGCGATGTTCCACTTTTCAGATTAGCCACTCTATTGGTGAATTGTTCGATTGTTTTGGTGCATGGTGTGCCTGCTTCGAAGACTTCCTGTGTATTCCAGCCATCTAGAGTGAATTTATATTCAATTTCTCCTAAAGGAACATCAAGAGTGACTTCATATACTCCGTCTTTATTCTCATCCGTCATCACGTTACAAGATCCACACCAATTATTGAACGCCCCATTTAGAAATACATTCTTAAATTCTCCTTCGTAGCCAGACATGTCTACTGAAAAAGTAGCTGAGACCAATTTTGTGGTGGTGGTTGAGTGATTGTACATCTTAAAAAACTGAACTTGGCTATTTTTTATATAAACATTGGCCTGGTTGTCTTCTCGAGTTACTTTTTCACTAGATATGATCTGTAGCTCATGCCCGTTAATTATCCAATCGCCATCATCTTTATTCTCGTCTTTATCAATAAAATTGACAGGAATGCCCCATTCTTGCTTGATAATCACGTCATAATTTTCAAACCACCTGGTAAAGAACTCTTTTAACTCAGCCTTACCATGTATAATCTCATTATGGAGTCCTTCGATAGTAATGGAATCCCCCGCAAGACTCATTATCCCGTCTAAATCTTCTTTCATCTGTAAATCACACCACTTTAACCAGATATTCAAATTTTCTTGATCACCGATCAACCAACTACTGTCGGCATTACCCCCCGAAAAACCGGCAGCTCGAGTTATCGTTTCATCCATGGTAGATTGTATCATAGCACTATGTGCTCTTCCGTTTTTTGTAGATTCTGTTGTTTGTGCCCAAGTAGAATTGACATGTGAGCAGAAAAATACTAAAATAAGTAAGGTGATTTTTTTCATAAAAGTTTTGTTTTTGGTTGAAACAAACTTATACAAAAAGAAGTCTTTTCCTTATTAATTTCTTCGGTTCTGTCGCATACATTCGATAAGAATGTTGCAAATTCTAAAGTTACCTCTATTGTCAATAGACATAACTTAACCTTCGAGAAAATAAAGACCAGGCGAGTCTAGAACCAAAATAGTAGGGTAAGATTATCGGACGCTCAAACGTCAAATAACTATTACAACAGGGTTCAAAGAATTTGAATCCGCTCGGAGAACACTAGTCGGAATAGAAATCATAGACATCATTAGAAAGGGGCAACTTTCAAATTCAAAGAAAACTCGGTTTGCTACATTTAAGTCTTTGGCTGTTTAAGATGAGTTGAAATCTGCTAGTTTTACTACCTGACAGCGGTGATGCGACAGAACCTAAACTTCTTCTCCCAAAAATTGTAATTTTGATGCAGTTATAAACGGCACTATTTTGAAAGGTAAAGCGGTAAGTAAATAGTTTAATATTGAATAAAAGAAAATACATCCTACTACTTCAGCTACTAACTCTAGCTAGTTTCTGCAATGCTCAAAATCGAAATGATTCTTTACAAGTTGTTTGGGAGGATGAAACTCAAACTGACTCTGCACGATACGATGCTCTAGAAAAATATTGCGGTAAAAATGGCACTGTGCGACCGGACTCCACACTGATATATCTTGATTATTATCATCAACTCGCTATTGAAAAGAATGCTCAACGTCAGGTATTTAGAGCTCTTAACAGAAAAGCAAATATTTATAGGCTCAAACGTGAGTTCGACAAGGCGTTGGAACTGTTCAATGAAGCGTTAATTATAGCCAAAAACCTGGAAAACAAACGTCTACAAACTCTGATACAAGGAAATATTGGCAATATATATTTGGACCAAAATAAATATCTTGAGGCTACTCGACATTATTCTCCTGCTTTAAAGGTTTTTCAAGAGCTAAAAGACAGTGCAGGAGAAGCTCGTATGCTAACTGCACTGGGTGGTGTCAATTCAGAAATCGGTAACAATGTTTTAGCATTAGAATACTATCAAAAGTCGCTCACCTTCTATAAACAGAGGAAAGCCGCTAAATCAGATATTGCTCATATCGTGATGAATATTGGATTAGCACAATATGAAAACGATGCCTATCCGGATGCTAAATCTTCTTTTCAAAAAGCACTTAATTATCTTCAACTAGAGAAAAACATATTTTTAATTTCTGGTTGTTATCACTATTTGGCACTTATAAATCTGGAAATGAATCAATTGAAAGAAGCAGGCATTTATGCACAGAAGGCTCTACAACTCAATAACAAACTTCAAATTGAGAACAGCATTCTTGAAACTGAAATTGTTATCGCTCAGATTTCCTACAGAAGAAATACGAACGGTGCCACTAAAAAAGCAGAACTAATTTTGAGTAAACTTCCTCATAAGACATCCTACGAAATAAAAGCATCTGTTTATGAGCTGCTTTATAAGTGCTATAAGTCTCAAAATAAATTGAACCTTTCGCTCCAAATGCACGAGCTGTACACACTCTATCAAGATAGCATTCAGATTGAGAGTAATAGCTATGCTGTAGTCAGGGAAACTATCAAAAGTGATTATGAACGTAGAATATACGAGACTAAGTTAGGAAGTGAAAAAGAAAAAGCAAAGTTAGAATTAAAGCAACTCCAAAAAACATATGGCATTGTTTCAATTTTTGCAATTATTATTTCACTGCTTATCTTCTATCTCCTCTCTGCGAGTAATAAGAATAAAAAAAGAAGGGGCCAGTTACTTGACGAAATAAAAAATCTAAAGGAAAATTCTGCCACAGAATTAGTAGTTGACTCAAACAAGTTTGAGTTGAAACGAGAAAAAATTGATTCAAAACTGGAAAGAAATTTAAATGAAACAGATTGGAAAATTCTAAATATACTGCTGGACAATCCTGCTATTACCAATAAAGAAATAGCTGAGAAGGCACACATGAGTATCGACGGAATAGGGTCATCCTTGCGAAGGATGTATGAATACTTTGAAATAAAGGAATCAAAATATAAAAAGATAACATTGCTTCTAGAAGCAATTAAGATTTCTAATGCTGTAGAATAGATGGTTAGAATTACCATGTAATGTAACAAGTACACTATTCACCCCTAAGCGTGAAGGGATAAGCAAGTGATTACTGTAGATTTGAACTATGTTAAAAATTAAAATAATAGTTTTAGGTTCTGTGCTAATGTCTTTGATGTCCATTGGTTGTAAAGAAGAAGAAAAAGCAAATCCAATAGTTGCCACGTCGTGGAGTGATGACATGGAAATGATGATTAACTCATCGGATTCAGCAAACGTCTACATGGCGACTAATGCCGAGTGGTATTTATCGGAATTTTGGCAAGAATGGACAGTAGAAAAGTTAGATGGTGAATTTGTCATGTCATCTTGGGCTGATGCTCCATCGTTTGATTTACATATTTCATATGGTCTCAAAATTACAGATACTCTTAATGTATGTGTTGACATATATCCTAATGCAGATTATCCTGATCGAAGCGGAGAAGTCTGTGCAAAATGTAAAACAATATCCTTTAACGGCACTGAGTGGGTGACTAACCAATAGGTGATTTTTAATTCTTAAGACAATTCAAACACTAATGTAACCCTTCCGAAAAAACGTTTATGAATATTTTTAAATCTTTTCTCTCTACAGTAGTAGTTGTTTCCTCATTCGTTACTAACGCTCAAAATTGGGTTTCCTATCAAAGTCCTCAGCAGGTCAATGACCTTGTAGACAATGGTACTGAATTGATTATGGCAACAGATTACGGTCTTGTTGTTATGAATAAAAGCACCCTAAGTAAAACCACTTACAACACCAATAATTCTGATCTCGACGACAATCATATTACCTCTATAACCAAAGCACCCAATGGTGATATTTATTTCAGCACGGGTCAAACTATCGGTACATTTGATGGTACAGGTGTAAATGATGTGGAAATCGCTTCGGCTGTAATAACCAACATAAATACATTTGAAATTTTTGACGTCGAAGTAGCTGCTAATGGTGATTTATGGGTAGGAAATTCAGATGGGGTTTTACGCAAGCAAGGTCAGAATTGGACAAAGTATGATAAGACAGAGCTTGGAGAATTTTTCGAAGTTTGGGATATTGAACTGGATAGTGAAGAAGACGTATTTATAGGAGCACAAAATGGTGCACACAAATTTGAATCCGGTACGTGGTCTAATATTTCAGAAAACACATCACTTCAAGGTTATCTGCACGCGGAGCTGTTTTTTAGCAAGTCTGGGGATTTATACTTTGCCGGAGATTTAGATAGCATTGGCAGGTATGATGGTACTAATTGGGAATTGTATAGTAATGGAGGTTTAAACGGTTCTGCTATTAAAGGATTTGCAGAAGATGATAATGTTTATTTCCTTTCGCAACAGGATGGCATTTATAAATTAGATAATGGCACTTTTACAACTTATACAGATGCACAGACTGCTGCATTCCAAGACAACTCTTCCTATTTCTATGTCGATGACTCAAATAAGCGTTGGTTGAACTACAACATCTATTTGTCAGTAAATGATGAGGGGACTATCAGATCTACACGTATTTCTTCCAACGGTATAGAATATAATAATGTCTCAGAAATTCACAAGAGTCAAAATGGCGACATCCTTTTTGGGATGACATCTTCGACTCAAAGCATAGCTGTATTAGATCCCGACGGAAATTGGTCTTCAATTGATCTCCCTGCAGGTATGGCTAATTATCCAATTGGTGGAAATATTTTATCTGTAGGAAATGATGACATTTGGTTATCTTCTTATCAAGGTGTTCATCATTACGATGGCACTGATTGGACTTTTACTGAATTGGCAAGATGTAGTTATCTTGCTAATGACACAAAAGGTATAATCTATGCGGCAGCAACCGATCGTATCTACGTATTGAAAGATGGAGATACTTCCCAATATACCACCAGCAATTCACCAATAGCTGGTTTAGATAGAATCTCTGGTCTTGGTGTAGATGCAAATGATAACTTGTGGATTGCATCATTCAATTGGAGTGGAGAGGCTGCCATTCAAAAAGTAGATGCCACAGGGAATTGGACCACTTATGCCCATACAAAACATACTGAAATTGATCAACCAGAAGGAGGTTTTCATTTTGACAAAAATGGTAATGTCTGGGTATCTGCCAAGATTGGTGCAATTAAATTTGATGGTGAAAATTTTACAAATCCGATTAAGGAGAATAGAAGTAATTTAGAAAATTACGAAGCATCTTCTATCGAAAGTGACTCAGAAGGAAGAATGTATTTTTCACATCAATACGGGGTTACTACATTGCTTGACAGTGTTTGGGGAAAACTACTCATCGATGATGTCTCAAATAAAAGAACATCTGCGAATACAACCATTAAATTTGATAATGCTGGAACATTATGGTGGGCAAGTACCTTCTCCGGAGTGTTTTCTTATACACCTGAGACTATCGCTTCCATCTTCTCTAGCATTGAGTGTGCCAATGATGTATCAATCTACCCCAATCCCTCAAAAGGAACAATAAATTTTAGATACAAGCACCTCGGCCTATCTTCAGTAAAGATTTACAATGGCATGGGTGAATTGGTTTATACAAATGACCACTTAGATACCAATAGCCCATTACAATTGAATCAATCTCCAGGTATGTATGTGGTGATTCTCGAAAACAACAAATCTACTTCTGTACAAAAGCTTATAATAAAATAACAAAGGCTTACAATCTGATAAAGATAAAAACGGTTTGAGAGCAATCTCAAGCCGTTTTTTATTATTTAAAGTATCATCCTGATTAGACGATTAAATGTGACAATTACTCATACACTAAACATCGGCAAACATTCTAAACGTTGGAATGAAAACAATATTTAATTTTGAATAATAATAAACCATGGAAAAAACAGTTTCAGAAGCCTATCAGGGTTTGTAAGCACTATGGTAAATAAAAGGGGTTTGCCTGATGAAAATGAAGTTCAAGCGTTCCTAAATTTAGGATACACAGAGGGTAATATATTAGATGTCATTTTGGCTATTTCTGTAAAAACGATTAGTAATTACACCAACCATGTTTTCAAAACAGAATTAGATACTGTTTTTAAGGCAAGAGAATGGAGTGGATATAAGGTATCGAGAAGTATATTCAATTTTTTCAGAAGTCTTGTTTAATAAATAAAACGGTTACACTA
>JAOKFZ010000019.1 GCA_028247315.1 Bacteroidia bacterium
TGGAATGGGCAGGAGAAACATTAGAAAAGTTTTCCAACACAAAAAACGATTCTGCTTTTGTAAGTATTATGGGAAGCGAGACTCCTTTCAACTCAGCTTTTCAATTAAGAGGATCTTTCTCTCCAGAGATTGAAAATAGAGTTTTTGAGGCAGAAACAGGTAAAGTTGTTGGTCCGTTCCAACAAAGCGGAGTATACAGTGTATTTAAAGTACTAGATTTTGGTAGAGACTCATTGCGTTCTGTAAAGGGTAGCCATATCCTTTTTGCTGTAGCTGGTAAAGATACAGCGAAAGCGGAGACAGAAGCGAGAGAGGTGTTAGCTAAAATAAAAAGTGGCACTACCACTTTTTCAGCTCAAGCATCTTCTAGAAACTTTGATGCAACTAGAGCTAACGGCGGAGATATGGGTTGGGTACGTGAAGAATCTAGAGCATACCCTAAAAGCCTAATCAATCGTCTTATGACTTCTGGACAAGGAAACTTTGTAATCGTGAGAAGTAGCAGAGGTGTACACCTCGCAAAAGCTACATCTGGGATAAGTCGTAAAACGGTAAAAGTCGCAATCGTAAACCAAAGCATATTCCCGAGTACAGCAACAGATGGTGCATTCTACAAAAAAGCTGGTGAATTCCTTGGTAAAGCTACAGGTGACCAAAGCTTTGAAGAAGTAGCAGAAAGCATGGGACTAGGTAAGCGTGTAGCCAACAAAATATCAGAAGAAAATAGAAGCATACCAAACATAAAAGAATCGGATAAAATAGCAGAATGGTTATTTAATTCTTCTACAGAAGAAGGTAGTGTTTCTGGGGTAATAGATATAGACGGAAGTCTTATAGTTGCTAAGGTTTCCAAGGTAAGAGAAAAAGGCCTGCCAAGTGCTGAAGATCTACGTGGTGAAATAGAACTCATTGTAAAAAACCAAAAGAAAGCAGAAATACTCCTGCCGAAAATGAAAGCGGCTCTTGCAACTGCTGAAACAGCAGAGGAATTGAGCAAAGTTCTAGATGCTGTAGTGACTCCAGTACCTGCAGCTTCTTTCAATTCAGGAAGTCTTCCCTACGTAGGACAAGATTATAAAATAATAGGCAGTATACTGGGCACTCCAGTGGGAAAACATTCCAATGTAATAGAAGGTACAACAGGTGTAGCAGTGGTCTTTGTAAACAACGCCAATGAATACAATGCCAACAACATTGATATGCTCAAAGAACAAATAAAACAGGAGTCTGAACAGAACACACAAGGAGGAATAGAAGCAGCACTTATCGAAAAGGCTGACGTAAAAGATCAACGTTACAAATTCTACAACTAAGACGCTATTGATTTCGCGTTTTAATAAAATAGCATACACAAAGGTGGGGACAGGTCCCCACCTTTGTTTTTTACACGGTTTTTGTGAAGACTCCAGGATTTGGGACCCCCTCGTGACCGAATTTGCCAAAACATACACTTGCATAGCCATAGACCTCCCCGGTTTTGGGGCAAGCACAAACATCCCGTTCACCACCATTCCTGCACTAGCTACACAGGTAAAAGACCTTTTAGACCACGAAAGGGTGGAGCAGCCCATACTTTTAGGTCACTCACTTGGTGGTTATATCTTAGCAGAATACATGCATCAGTATCCGAACAGTTTAGCTGCTGGTGCATTTATTCACTCTACTACCTATTCAGATAGTCGTGTCAAAAAAGAGAATAGACTCAAGTCCATCGATTTTATCAATACACATGGAACAGCAGAGTTCTTTCGTATATTTATACCAGGTCTTGTAGCTACACCGCAGAGGGCACGACTACGAGACCATTTGACTGCCATGGTAAGGAACACACCTACATCATCTGTAATAGGTGGATTGCAAGCCATGAGAGATCGAGAGGACCACAGAAGCCTTCTGGATACATTTGATAAACCCATCTTACTATTGCGTGGAGAAGAAGACAACCACTATCCAGCCAAAGATATATATGAACAAGCAGCACGATGCCAAGCAGCACAAGTAAGCAGCTTGACCAATGTAGGACACCTCAGTATGCTTGAAGATCAAAAAAAATGCCTCACCGAAGTGAAGCATTTTCTTGCTTTTGTAGCTGCTGTGAGCTAACTCACATTTTAGTACCCAACATTATACAGCATTTATTTTATTCTACTCCATTCACTGGTTTTGCCTAAAAATGGCATGCCTAACACGAAGCCCCTTAAGTACAAGTTTTTTTTATCGTCTCCTTCAAAGTACATATATCCATCATACGTTTTACCATCTGTCGGGTTATAGATAGTGCCTTCATTCCACTCGTTTTCATCTGCATCCCATGTAAACCCTTTTGCTATAACCATACCCAGACGGTCTCTACCTCGAAGCTCTTCGTTTGAATTTTCTGGATCCTTTTTGGGATTGCCACTGGCATCATTAGGCTCTACCAAATGTTCTATTTTACCATAGTATTTGCCATTTTTAGCTTTGTACATGCGTATGTGTGCTGTTTTTTCAGCATTCCAATACGTGCCTCTTATATCATCTGCAGTTAGTCCGTTTATCATTACTGCACTCACAACTGTTACTAGGCCTAACACTAGTGTGGCTAAAGAAAATCTTTTCATCATTCTGTTTTTTTACTTATTCAGATTCAATTATACACAATCTTAGCCAAACGAATTCATACCTGTGTATAGATTATTTTCGAGCACATACAATTCGGCACTTAATTTGTAGTCGATTATATATTGATGAAACCAATACTTACGGCATTCTTACTCTTGTTTTTTGCGAATACATACGCACAAACAGCAGCTGAATTACTCATTCAGGCCAATAGAGCAACGCTCGAAAGAGACTACGACACAGCCTTAGAACTTTACAGTAAATACATTACACTCAACCCGACCGATTTTAGAGGCTATTTCAATAGAGGTACAACTGAGTTCAATGCTGAAAAATACACGGATGCAAAGAGAGATTTCACTAAAACACTAACAATCAACCCTATATATAGAGAGGCATACTACTACCGAGGCTTGTGCCAAGTGAAACTGAAACAGTACAATGCAGCCATAAAGGACTATACACATATACTAAAGGATAACCCGAGAAGCATTCCTTTTCTAAAAGTAAGGGCAAACGCACATAATGCCAATGGTAACAAGAAACTAGCCTTAGTAGATCTCGACGATGCCATCCGCATAACCAAACTATCTGGAGACCTCTATAAAAGAAGAGCAGAGCTTAAGGTAGAAATGAAAGATATAGACGGAGCCTTACGCGATTATAACTCAGTAGAAAAACTGCTGCCCAAGTATAAAATGGTTCACTACATAAAGGGGAATTTATACCTCCAAATAAACGAAACAGAATTTGCCTGTGAGGAGTACCAAAAAGCATTGGACAACCGCATAGTAGTTGCCGAGCGTACTCATAATGAAAATTGCAAACCGTAACGTTGCTCAATCAGGACAGCAGTCTCATCAATTCTAGTAAAGTACAGCGATGTTCAATCGTTTTATCCATAAAGCCTTAAATTCGCATAGCGTATGATTAACCTGAAATTTTCTAGACTACCCAAGTACCGTAAGTTTAACTATACGCCCGTTTTTTATGACGAGGCCAAAGAAGAACTTCACTCGCGAGTTGATGATATAAAGCGAGAAATGGGAGAAGAAGCACGCACCAAAGACAATGTGAAAAACAATATACGCCGTGCTTACAAAGCTAAACAGACGAGCAACAGGTATGGTACAGCCCCAGGCAATAAGCTGTATGTAGCACGTATAGCGGCTATTGCTGTTATTCTAACGGTTATTTTCTACTATCTCTGGGATTCTAATCTTCTAAAAATTATCTTCGAAGGCTTGTCCAAATAAGCCCGAATAGATGTCTGGAATCATACAATTACTACCCGAAAGCACCGCCAATCAGATAGCCGCTGGGGAGGTAGTGCAGCGACCCGCATCTGTAGTAAAAGAACTTCTTGAAAATGCTGTAGACGCAGGATCTACCGAAATTAAACTCTTTATTAAAAATGGTGGCTGTACCCACATACAGGTAGATGACAACGGAACAGGCATGAACACATTCGATGCTAGAATGTGCTGGGAACGACATGCAACATCCAAAATAACAAAAGCAGACGATTTATATAATTTAAACACACTCGGTTTTAGGGGTGAAGCTCTAGCCAGTATAGCCTCGGTAAGCGAGGTAGAAATGCGGAGCAAGTGTGAAGAAGAAAGTGTGGGTACCCGCATAGTGATAAATGCAGGTACAGTAGAAACACAAGAAAATACCGCGACTACACAAGGTACGTCAATCATCGTAAAGAACCTTTTTTACAACATACCTGCTCGCAAGAATTTTCTAAAAAGTATAGCGGTAGAAACCAAGCATATATTTGAAGAATATCAGCGAATAGCTTTAGCATACCCTGCTCTAAGTTTAGAATTTTACAACCAAGACAAAAACCTATCTAAACTAAGAGGTGGAAGCCTAAAACATCGAATTGCAGATCTTTTCAGCGTAAAAGAAGAAAACCTTATCGATGCCAGCGAACAAACAGAAATAGTAGGTATTACTGGTTACATCGGTTCTCCTACTATGGCCAAACGTACAAGAGGCAGTCAATACCTATTTGCAAATGGAAGATTCATTAAAGATGCCTACCTAAACCACGCGATAAGCTCTGCATATGGTGGTTTGCTAGAAGAAAAAACGTATCCCTTTTTTGTCCTATTTCTGAATGTAGATCCCAGAAAAATAGACGTAAACATTCACCCGACAAAGCATGAGGTGAAATTTGAGGATGGAAGACATGTCTATACGCTACTTCAGAGTGTTATTAAGAAAACCTTAGGTATACATTTTGTGATGCCAACGCAAGCTCAGTTGCACAATGTCGTAGTGCCTCCATTGCATAGCGAGTATAATCCTAGTCTTAAGATTACGGAACCGAATGCACGATTCAATCCTTTTGAGGCAGCCAAGCAGCGTACAAGTACCGAGTGGGAAAAACTCGATGAGTTACTCAATACGCCTGTACAACAAGTGCAACAAAACGATATTTTCAATGAAACACTCGCAGACAAGCACGAAGGGAATAGAACATTCACCGATATTTTTCAGATTGAAAACGCCTTTATTATCACCAAAATAGACGGCGAACTGTGTATTGTAAATCAGCATAGAGCACACGCCCAGATCATGTATGAGCGGTATACAGAAAACCAACAAATTGCCTCGCAGCAGCTACTATTTCCCCGTACCGTAGAAATGAACAAAGCCGACCTTTCGCTCTACTTCGAAATGAAGGATGATATAAATGCCCTTGGTTTTGATACCAGCGAGTTTGGCAAAGATGCCATTATCATAAATGGATTGCCTAGTGAACTCAGCAAGGCAGATGGTGCCAATATCGTCATACAGATATTGGATGATTTTAAAACAAATTATCAAGACTTAAAAATAGCCAAAAAAGATGCTTTGCGGCAAGCTACCGCAAAGAACGCTGCCATTAAGGCAGGCAAGGCCTTGAGCGAGGCTGAGATGAGTAATCTGGTGAGTGATTTGCTTCAGTGTAAACAGTATACAAACAACAATGCAGGCAAGGCCATCATTGTAAAACTAACAAAGAGCAGTTTGGAACGTTTTTTTCAATAAGTAAGAATACATGCAGTTTAACAGCAATCAGTTTAACCTACCCGTAGTCACCAAGAATATCGTTGGTATAAATATCCTCATGTTTGTCATAACAATGGTGTTAAACGAGCAAGCTTATGAATACTTCGCTTTATTCAACTATAAAAGCGAGTATTTCCGTGGGTGGCAAATCATAACGCATATGTTTATGCACGGCGGTTTTACACATATTCTATTCAATATGTTTGGGGTTTATATGTTTGGTTCTCGTCTAGAACAGATGTGGGGTGCAAAGCGGTATCTCAATTTCTATATTATAACAGGACTTGGTGCAGCATTAATTCATACCCTTATCCAAGATTACGAAATAACCCAAGGACTCGTTAATTTAAATCAGCCCACCGTAGGAGCATCTGGTGCCCTGTTTGGCATACTTGTAGCGTTCGCAATGTACTGGCCCAATACTGAGCTCTACATTATGTTTATTCCTGTGCCCATCAAGGCAAAATACCTTGTAGGAGCATATGCTGCATATGAACTATTTGCGGGAGTAAGCGGTTTTCAATCAGGAGTAGCACACTTTGCTCACTTAGGCGGTGCACTTTTTGGCTTCTTGCTTGTTAAGTATTGGAATAAAACCAACCGCAAAACGTTATACTAACCAACCATGACTATCTGGGAAAAGATAAAATACGAGTACAACAAGGGTGGCTCAGCCATACGACAGATTATAATGATTAATTTAGGTGTTTTTGTCTTTACCATTTTTGTTGGTATCGTAGCCAAGCTGTCGGGATTCCAGCCGAATGAACTCTTGGAGTATTTCTACATACCAAGCAACCTGGGCGTACTGCTCATCAGGCCTTGGAGTATCATTACCAATATCTTCTTTCACAGTGGCTTTTGGCACATTTTGGGCAATATGCTATTGCTCTACTTCATTGGTCGTGTGCTCGAAGACTTTATGGACAGTAACAAGGTTTGGAAAATATTTCTTTACGGAGGGTTAGCAGGTGCAGCACTATTTGTGATCAGCTACAACGTATTTCCCATTTTTGAAGAAGTAAAGAGCTATAAAAAATTACTGGGAGCATCTGGCGGTGTTACGGCTATACTTGTAGCCACGGGTTTATACGTGCCGCGTTATCAGATTCGGCCTTTTGGATTGTTTAATGTAGAAATGCGTTGGGTCGCCCTTTTTTTGGTATTTAGAGACTTGTATCTATTTCCCGTGAGCGACAATACTGGCGGGCTTTTTGCCCATATAGGTGGTGCTATATTCGGGATGCTATACATACTACATCTGCAAGGAAAAATAGAACTTCCTACCATCAATGGTAAGTCCATTGTACCGTCTAAAATGAAAAAAGTACCCGTAGACGAAAGTACAATTGCAACGGAGCGTACCTACAAAAAACACCAACCCAATCAGGATCAGATAGACGCTATTTTGGACAAAATATCACAGAGTGGATACGATAGTTTGAATACGACAGAAAAGGAAATACTATTTAAAGCCAGCGAATAAATGCGTCGGTTTTTCAAACGTATAGCAGACGTTGCGAATGCACTAGTCATATTGGGCTTGCTTGTAGCCTACTTAGCTCCGTTTACTGATCCGCAGGATTTTTGGCCTGTAGCCTTCTTTGGGCTTACCTACAAGTTTTGGTTAATACTCAATCTTGTCTTGATCTTTTTCTGGATATTATTCAAAAGCAAGAGATGGATGTACAACGCATTCTTTGTAGTGGTTGGTTTGCAGTTTGCTGCACGAAACATGCAATACAACTCTAGCCATGCAACATCTTCTGACATTAAAGTAGCCGCCTTCAATGTGAATGTACAACAGGTATATGACGGAGGAAATACTTCGGAGCAAATTAAGAATTACCTTAACGAAAAAGCGTTTGACGTTGTGGTACTTATTGAGTGGCTTGATAAGAAAGGAAGTATCGATTATGGTACATACCCGCACCAACAGTTTGTGAAACTAGATGCCCAAAGGAACAATTATAATTATGGGCTAAAAATAGTCTCTAAACACAAAATAATTAACTGGGAACGGATAAAGTTCGAACAGTCTACCAATAACATGGCAGCCTACTTTGATATAGATGTGAATGGCATAATACAGCGTTATGTAGCCACCCATTTGCAATCTAATGGGATAAACTCTACCCACTACCACAAACTAGTGAATGTAGAGATAGATGAAGAGTACAAGACCTATGCATTGGACTTTGCTAAAAGACTAAAAAAACTAATAGTACAACGTAGCGAGCAGACCAAAGCAATACAAGAGGCAATAGCAGATAGTCCTTATCCAGTGATAATTCTAGGCGATTTTAATGATACGCCACAGAGTTACACCTACCAACAACTTAAAAAAGGAAGAAAAGATGCTTTCATAGAAAGAGGAAATGGTTGGGGTGCTACGTATCTCAAGCCTTTTCCGATAATGCGTATTGACTACATATTACACGATAGCGAACTAGAATGTACCAGCTACAAATGCGTATCGACCATAAAAAGTGACCACGCTATGTTAGAAGCAACTTTTAAACTATCAAACTAAACAGCCTATGGATTTTATAGATAAAGAACTCGCCGATTATGCAGAAAAGCACTCGAGTGCAGAAAGCACTTTACTAGCAACGTTGAACAGGGACACCTATGCCAATGTACTTGCTCCTCGTATGCTTAGTGGTCACTTACAAGGCCGTATACTCAGTTTGTTTAGTAAAATGAAGCAGCCTAAAGCTATACTGGAAATAGGTACGTATACGGGCTATGCTGCTCTTTGCTTGGCAGAAGGTCTTACCCCAGGAGGTGTGTTGCATACCATTGATATCAATGAAGAATTAGAAACGCGTATCCTACAATTTTTTGGTGAATCTTCGTATGCAGAGCAATTGCATTTCCACGTGGGCAATGCCCTCGATGTTATTCCAACATTGGATGCTGATTTTGACCTAGTATTTATAGATGCTGATAAGGACAACTACTCTGCCTACTATGATTTACTTATAGATCGCCTGCCACAAGGTGCTATTATCATCGCCGATAATGTACTTTGGAGTGGTAAAGTAATAGATCAAGTACAATTGGATAAAGATTCAGATACCAGAGCATTAGACGTGTTCAATAAGCAAGTGAATGATGACCCACGCGTAGAAAACATACTACTGCCTGTAAGAGATGGACTAATGGTGGCACGAAAACTATAGTGATACGTTACCTAAAAAATATAATCCTAAATAGGATATTTGCCAAGCTACATAGTAGCACTTGGTCTCACTACTACCAAGATACTAAATCTACTGCGGAGCTAACTAAGAGATATCCCGAAATAGGATTTAGCGGAGCTACACCGCTCTGCGAAATAATGACACAAACTGGCAGCGACAAGGGAAACGGTTGGCACAATTATACTAAGGTGTACGCTTCACTTTTTGCAGGTATGAAGGTGAATCATCTTTTTGAGCTAGGTATAGGGACCACTGATACGTCTTTTGGAAACAATATGGGTGCAGAAGGGACACCAATGGCTTCTCACAGAGGATGGAAAGGTTACTTTAAAAATGCTACCATACATGCAGCAGATATAGATGAGCATATGGTAAAAAATGAGGAAGGTATATACGCTTATCACTGCGACCAGACAGATGCTGCAAGTATCCAGACCATGTGGGCACACCCCATTATACCTGAAGCTTTTGATATAATGATAGACGATGGGTTGCACGTACTTGAGGCCAATACCCATTTTTTTGAAAACAGCATACACAAGCTACGAGCAGGCGGCATATATATAGTAGAAGATTTACTTTCTGTAAAGCTTGGCTACTGGGAGCAGAAGATAAAAGAAGAGTATACCCAAAAGTATCCCGACCTTGTTTTTAGACTATGCAGCATACCCAACAGGGCAAATGCCTTGGATAATAACCTATTGATTATCTATAAGACGGCATAGAAAGGATTTCGTTATTTGATTCTTACGATCTGACTATTGCTCAGTGTAAAAATTCCAAGTCCTCCTTCTACATTATTAGGCAGCGGTGTTGGCTCAGAAAAAGGATTCTCTGGATCATAATTCTCTAAAGCCTTACCGTACTCATAATGATCTTTAGTGATAGCACTAAGTATTACATAAACTTCAGGTCTTTTTCCATTCTTATCATCCCATGATCTAGTGGTAAATCGTGTATTTACACTGCCGTTTGCAGCATTTTCATCCGAGAAATACTCGCCGTCTACATACATAACTTCATCGCTCCCATCATACCGCGAGAATGCCTCAACCCTATAATATTCGTCTTTATTGGGGTTGTCTGGGATAGATAATCTACCATTATAAATAACCTCAAAGGGCTGGTCAATAGAATCTACTTCAAGCTTATATTCTGAAATAGAGTCGGGCATGGAACTCTTACCGCTAACAGTTCCGTTTTCGGGGGTTACTATGCTTAGCGAATATTCAATTCCTGCACTGAATCTAAAATTTTGATTATTGAGTACATAATCATTATTTATATTGATAAAATCAACTTCCTGTCCGTTGCCTGTCAACGATATGGCTGCATTTTCTATTTTTTCAAAATCTCCAGATACACTGCTGTTAAGTACAGGTTTGGTTTTGGTTAATAGTAGTGGATTTGCAAAACCGCCGAAATTATTAGCAGAATAGAATACCACAGCTTTCACCTCAGCGGTAGGCACTGTTACGTCTTCTAATACAGTCTGGCATCCTGCCAGAACGAGTACAACTAATAGTATGATCGTTTTTTTCATTTTAATTAAATTTAAAATTCCAACTAACAGAAGGTAAAATTGGGAATAGACTCACCTGTTTAAGAACCTGCTTACTATCTGGATTAAACTGTTCTTCTGGCCCAATAAAATAGTAGAACGGATTTTTTCTATTGTACGAATTGTATACACTGAACTCCCAGGTCCGTACACCTCTTTTCTTTTGTTTCATGACCTGTACTCCTATATCTGCTCTATGGTAGGCTCTCATCCTAAACGCATTTCTATCCGTATACTCGGTACCATTGGCCCGATAAAAATTATCGCGACTAGGTGAACTTACATTTGACAAAGCATTTGTTTGGTAAGTACTAATAGGCAGTGTAATGGCATTGCCCGTACCATACACCCACGTAGCGGATAGGGTAATGTTTTCTTTTAGTTCATATACCCCTACCAGAGAAATATCATGTCGTCTATCATAGCGAGCAAAAAATTTCTTTCCATTATTCAACTCATCAAACTGGTGTGTGGTCCACGAGAGTGTATACCCAGCCCAGCCTGTAAGCCTACCTTGTTTGCGTTGCAGCAATACCTCTGCTCCATAGCTTGTTCCTGTTCCAGTGGTTACATTTTCTTCCCACGAGATAGACTCTAATCCTTCATCACTTTCTTGTATAGCCAGAAAAGACGCTCCTTCTTTATACCCAATGATATTATTCATTGTCTTATAATATCCTTCTACAGTAAGGCTAAAGTTTTGCTTCTCAAAGTCTTTTGCCATACCAACAGCAACTTGCTGCGAGTTTTGTGGTTTTACTAAATCTGTGGCAGGTACCCATAAGTCTGTGGGCAATCCTACACCACTTGTACTGAGCAGATGTACGTACTGATTCATCGTAGCATACGATGCCTTGAGAGCCAAGTTAGATTTAAGATTATAGGCCAATGCTACTCTGGGTTCTGGATTTACATACGTCGTTTTGTTGGTGGTAAACGTGCTTAGTCGTACACCATACAAACTTTTTAGTCTATTGGTTATCTTCCATTCGTCTTCTATGTACAACCCTGTTTCTACAGAAATGTATTGCGTTTTTCTGTCTATATCCAAACCAAAGCTGGCATCTTTCACTACCAACGCATCAGGGGTAAAAGTATGATGCGTAGCTTGCAACCCAAACTTGACCTTATGTTTATTGTTAGCGTACCAATCGAAGTCTTGCTTTAGTGTATAATCAGTGATGCCTGATCCGTAACCCAAAGTAAAGTCCGAATTGCCTGTAGACTCTTCTTCGGCCGAAATAGCCAGTTCGTAGAAGCTGTATATTAATGATGTATTGGAAAACAGCTTTGGTCCAAAAAGGTGATTCCAGCGTGCAGTACCTGTTGCGTTGCCCCAACCAAAATTCACCCTATTGGAATACGATTGTTCTTGACCATCAAAACTGTTTTCATATTTCTCCCTCAAGTAAAACTTATCTCTACCAAAATACCCACTCAGGTACACTCTATTTTTATCATTTATTTCATAGTTGGCTTTTGCATTAAAGTCATAAAAATAATATCCTGCTGAATTCCCATTATTAAAAGCCCGAATAATAGGCTGCGTAAGAACATCTATATACGTACGGCGTCCACTTACTATAAAAGAGCCTTTACCCTTAGCAAAAGGACCTTCTATCAAACCCTTACTAGAGATAACACCAATGCCAAGTTCGCCAGTCACTTTTTCTTTGTTTCCATCTTTCATATTCATGTCTATTACAGACGAAAGACGACCACCGTAGCGAGCCGGAAAGCCCCCCTTAATAAGCTCAACACTACGCAGTGCATCCCCATTGAAAAGAGAGAAAAACCCAAACAAGTGCTGAGCATTATACACCGTAGCACCATCTAAGATAATAAGGTTTTGATCTGGACCACCTCCACGCACATAGAGCCCACTCTGTCCTTCACTACCACTTTGTACGCCAGGCATAAGCTGGAGTACTTTTAGCACATCCTTTTCGCCAAATAGGGCAGGAATATCCTTTATGGTTTTTATTGGGATCTCTATCGTACTCATTTGTACATCCTGACTCACCTTCTTTTGCGTTTTGGAGGCATTTACTACCACTTCTCCTATTTCACTGTGAGCACTGGCAAGATCCACGTTTAGCACCTTGTCTCCGCTTATGGTCACCTCTTTAGTTACCGCATCATAACCCACAAAATTATAGATAATACGGTGCTTGCCTATAGGCAATTGCAGGGCGTAGTACCCAAAATTGTTCGTCACTGTACCGGCAGACTTACTCTCTGTGTAAATGGTAACGCCCAAGAGTAGCTCTTTGCTCCCCGCTTCTTTCACATAGCCAGATAGCGAGAATGTCTCTTGAGCAGACACGGTCTCAGCGGCAAGAACCAATAAGACCAATAGGAAAAAATTTTTCATTAGTCTATATGCGAAATGAGTTTGCATTAGGTTTTATGTTAATATTGATTTATCCTTTTTATTATTAAGACACGAAATCTGCGAGGTAGTCAAACTGCTTAGTCAACTTCCCTTCCTCTGTTATGCGAGCTCTCTTGATTATATCATCTTGATCGCCATGTACCAATAATGGAGCAATATGATCCAAGAAGAGACCACCAAACTCAGCACTTGCATTGCGTGGCATCTCTGTAGGCAAATTAGTCACAGCCATTACATCTATGGTATCGTCACCATACGGCTCTACTTGTTTTTGTTGGCTACGGCTCCACCCAAAGGTAGGGTTGTAGATATCTGTCGCTTCCATGGTAATGGGCACACTTCCTTCTACATCACATGTGATATCAGCTATTACTTGTATGTTAAAGTTGTCCGCTTCAGTATCTTTTTGGGTAAACAGCTCTGCCATATCATCTTGCCAGTACATGCCGTTGATGAGTATATCGGTGTGTGGCAAAAAGTTGTCAAACTCGCAGCAGTATTCTCCGTGATTGGCATAAAAATGCTCTGGATTCCACTCGCCACCATCTTTCCGGTGGTATAGATCCCAGCTTGTGAGCTGTGCAAAGTGAGCTCCTCGAGGTGGTTGTGAAATAAATTCTTGTGGAGAGCACTCGCGTAACTTCATACCTTCCAAAACTTCACGTATTCCTTCTGCTACTCTTCCGTTTCCGGTAAATACAATACGTGCTTTCCCCAAATCTAGCTCCGCTAAATCTTTCATAGATTGCTCATAGTCATTGGTTTTGTAAGCAGAAGGCAAATTAAATTTCCCTGTTTTCTTACCCCAAGTGAGAAACGCATTGTACGCACCTACTACACCCGCCCACTTACCAAAGCCCAGTATTCTACTTCCTTCTTTCCATGTAAGTGTCTCGTAGTCTATAAGTGTAATGTTCTTCTCTAAAATAGCTAAGAGTAGGTCTCTGTTATACGGCTGTGCCTTTATCGTATGTGAAAAAAAGAGGTAGGATTTGTTAGGGATAAGCTTGTCTATGGGCACTTCCTTGATGCCTACGAGTATATCACAATCTGAAATATCTTGTACAACGGCAATCCCTGCCTTCTCATATTCCTGTTTGCTGAATGTACGATCTGGTGATTCCTCTACTACCAGTTCCACCTTGGGATGATTTTTCTTGAAAACAGCACATTGTTCTGGTGTAAGTGCTACTCGCTTATCGGCGGGTTGTTTCCATTCGCGTATGAGTCCTATTTTCATTTTCTTAATTTATTGCAGTGGTGTTAATATTCATTAAAGCAGATCGGTATACCTCTACTAGAGCTTTAGGAGCGGTGTCCATGTTGCTCCATTGCACTCCCTTTTCTTCTTTTCTAGTCTTTAGCTTTATGTAATACGTCATATTGCCTAGTTCGTTCAGATCTATTGCTTTGAAGTCCATTTTCTTCAAGGATTTCAGTATCTCTTTAAAGTCCTTGGGCGTTGCAGATTCTATCTCTTGAGCATCGACAGCACCTACTGTACCCATTGATCCTTTACTTACAAAGCGTTGCCCATTGGGGAAAAAGTAGTACCTCTTGGCTGTACCCGCAAAGCCTCCAGAAGAGCCTATTTCTATATATTTCTGGGGCAAATCACGCAAAGAATACACCTTGTTATTGCATTGAGCAAAACCAAGTAAACATATAAATGCGAGCCAGACTTTTTGCATACACAAGCGAAGATACAAGTTTGGTATAGTAAAATGGTGTTCTTGTGGCATATTTGAGTGTATAGGCCTTACTTTTGCAGAGTTATATATATGTTCTTTGATATAACGTATATCACAAACCATATGGGGCTGTTCTGGCTTTTGACGGGTTGGCCGATAGATGTGTAAGCATGTAGAGCATTGAAGGTACGGCTCTTAAATCTCGACTTTCAAAACACAACCGGCGAAAACAACTTCGCAATGGCTGCGTAGTCTTAGAGACTAGAGCAAATGCCATCCGCTTGCCCAAGTCATGTCTCGGATACGAGGGATAACAAGCGGTCGATAATCTGAGATAATTTTAGCCCATTTCTACCACGTTAAAATTTATTATGTAGGATAAGGATTGGTTGGGTTTTTGACCCACCTGACCCATCTCGAAAACCAAGGGACAATAAACATGTAGAAAACGCAATTCTATTCCAATTCGGACCCGAGTTCGACTCTCGGCAGCTCCACCAAAATTATTTCTATTTATTTCGACCCCTTTCTAAAGGGGTCGATGTCAATAAATTAGGGGTTTTGAGTTTGCTATTTGTTTCGTTCTGATACTACTTTTACTGAAAAATGTTTCACCTATGTTTCACCAAAAAGTAAAAAATGTTTCTAGTGAAACATTCTCGAACAAAACCCTTTCTATTAAGTTCTACTTAAAGAGAATTAAAAGCAAGGACAACGACTTTGTTGTAAACACCCAAATTATTTATAATAGAACAAAATCAGAATTTACTACAGGGCTCCGCTGTGTTAGTAACGATTGGAATAATACCAAAGAAGAATTTTTAAAAAATTCTGTTTTTAACCAACAGCTTTCTAATTTAAAATCTAAGATCTTTAGAGTCAAGAATCAATTAGATGAATCTGGTGTTTCATATAATGCTTCGGATATCAAAAAATGCTTATTGGGCTCTCC
Source organism: Bacteroidia bacterium (assembly GCA_028247315.1). Lineage (GTDB taxonomy): Bacteria > Bacteroidota > Bacteroidia > NS11-12g > UBA9320 > UBA9320. The sequence goes on from JAOKFZ010000019.1 coordinate 15,473, forward strand.
ACAATCGGATGACAATTTACTGGCGTATTTTGATGAATTTTTAAAGCGTCACATAAAAAATAATGCTTGGTCTGAATCCACCAAAAAGCTATACTCGAATACCTGCCGTTATTTAACCACTTTCTTGGTTTATCAACGAAAAAAAACAATAACATTGAGTCAATTTAATTTAACCCAAATTGGAAAATTCGATGATTACTTAAAACAAATTATATGGAATGACGCCGGTGATAGATTAAGTATTACAACTATCAACAAACACCATTCTCGAATCAAAGCTGTCCTCAACGATGCCATTTCTAGAGGCGAATTGCTACAACAGCATTATGCAAATTTTAAATTAAGCTTTCCTTCGTCCAATAGAGAATACCTTACCAAAGACGAGCTCACCAGAATAAACAGTTTGGACTTTAGTCACAACAAACCATTAGATGCTGTGCGAGATATATTTATGTTCTCTTGTTATACTGGTTTACGGTTTTGTGACGCTATGGAATTATCGCTGGAGGATATTATGATGATCAATGATGAGCAACATATCCGAGTTGATCAGATTAAGACGAATGAAAGGCGTGAAATACCTCTGTTGACACCAGCAGTTGGTATTATCAATAAATACAACTCAGCACACTTTAGGTTGATAAAACACAAAATACTTCCTAGCTATTCTAATCAGCGTGTCAATGTTTATTTAAAGGTCATTGCTGCTCAGGCAGGGATTAATAAGAACTTGACACATCATATAGCCAGACATACTTGTGCAACCACTATTCTTTTAGATAATAACGTACCCATAGAAGTAGTCAGCCATTGGCTTGGTCACACTAATATTAAAACAACTCAGATCTATGCAAAGATTTCCCACACTAAGCTGCAGAATCAGAGCCAACGGCTTAATGAGATAGTTGGTTTTGATTCATTAAAATAACTATCTAAAGACAAGTTTACATTTAAATAATTCACCCTTATCTATAGTGTTATTTAGATTTCTATCAATATAAATTGCTAAATAAAATTGATCTGTTGGGATGTCTTCGATACCATTAAGCGACCCTTCACCTATTGTAAAATTATTGATCTCAAAATCTAGTTTCAATAAGTTATCTGCTCTTTCTATTAGTTTAACTGTTCGATCTTTATCATTCTTATAGTATAGATAATGGAATCCGTTTTCAAGAAACCATAGTCTTTTATAACCATTACTCTGTGACGCTATTCCCCATCCATTGGAAAAAGGGACATTAGAAAAATCATTGGTAATACTGCCTATCTTATTTTTTTTAAAATTACGTTTATGCTCAGTTACCCTCAACCTAGCATGATACCTCAATTTATCATCATATCCGTAATTATAGAATCTGATAGAAAATTTAGATTTGACTATAGTGACTTTGTCTTGCAGTAATTGCTCTTCACCATTTTGACATATATAAACTTGTTCTAGCTTGTCATTTTTGAAATTAAATGGGGTGTCATTTTCAAAGATTGTGGAGTCCAGCTTTCTCTGCTTATTATTAATTAATTCAATACTATTGTTTAGACGTGCGTTTGACGATTGTTTGAACGGTGAAAGTTTATTATTCTCAGGTGCGCCCGACTCTTGTTTAAAGAGTAGCAATTCATCCTTATTTTTTTCTCTAACTTTAATCGGCTCACTTTCTTGATATTTTGTGGTTACACAGGATTGACTGAATATCAGTGAAATAAGGAATATGACGGTTGATCTATGGTTCATAATTAAAAAATATTTTCATTACTATCATACTAGAAAGGACCCTCTTGTTCAGAATCATCTGCACCATAACTAAAACTACTTGAAGTTTCGTACTCTACCTGATCTTTCGAATCTCGCATTTGGACTTCTCCGAATAGGAGGAGCTTCCATTTGAAGTGAGGCTTGAGGACATTTGAAATAGTTATATGCCTCTTATACATAGACAGCATTATAAGTGGCCAAAGGGTAGTATGGACCAATAGACTCATAATGTGCTTAGTGAAATTAAGCTTTTTGAAACGAATAAAGTAGCCAACACATAAATAGATAAAGCCGATTGTGAAATAACTGTACAAGCTAGTAATTATATAAAGATTCATAACCATATTCATTACGACATTCTTTGGTAATTTATTTTAAAGTAAATAGTTGAGTTTATATTATTCCTTACAAATTAAGACAATTTTTTTCTGAGATTTTAAAGCTTATACTCTATACCGTAATTATGTGCTTTAATAAAAATCATAAAAATGTCTGGTTTAAATAGTTGACCTGACAGTATTTCCGCAAAATCTGACAAGATTGTAGTGACAAAATTTTACCCCAGAAATTTGCCAAAAAAAGTTTGACTCAAATTTTAGTCAAAAAATTTTTTCTTTCAAAAAATGGCAGTTTTTCTAGTCTTTTGGACTGCCATTTGTAACCTCATTATTAACAATTTTATTTAAAAGTTATGCAAGAGTATAATTCTCAATTTCGTCGTATTATTAAGAAGCTTAATGATATCGATGACAAGCTTGAAAAACCAAAATCATTTGATGATTATGTGTCTGAGCTTGAGGCAAAAAAAATATTAGGAAGGGGAACTACCTGGTTATGGGAAAGAAGAAGGTCTGGCGAACTGCCCTTCACTAAATTAGGCGGTCAAGTTTTTTATTTAATGAGTGACTTGGTAAAATATTTAGAAGACCGATCATCTAAGAATTAAGTTTCCTTTTGAGGTAATTTTCAAAAGCAAGTCTATATGGTGATTCCGGATAGCCATATAATTTCTTTTTAATCTGTATAATCAATTCTGAAAGCATCTTTACCGATTGTATTTCAGGATGTGATTCTCTGACAAATGCATACTCATCGTATGTAGGCATATCCAATGATAAAATCTCTTTTCTAATGTATGATTTAATATAATTATACTCAATCTCTTTTGGAGACTTTTTAAGTAACTCTAAATCTTTCTGAAATGCCGTAACGTTACGTCTTATTCTGTAAGCTCTTTGTTTACATGCATTTGAGCAATAGATTCTGTTACGGGGTGTTTCTTTTTTGCATACAGGACATGACATTTTTCGAAAATGCCATTAAATTGTGTAATAAATTATTTAGAGTTGAAAACAGTAAGAAATTGAAAACAGTAAAAGAAATCAGTTTGAATTTTTGTAGACTTTAGAAATTGATAAAGCTATTTTTTTTGCCATAAGAGGTGGAACAGCATTTCCAATCATTTTAAAGTTATGACCCATTTTTTCAATAAACTCAAAATCAAATGGGAAAGATTGAATCAGAGCAGATTCCCGAACAGATATAGATCTTGCCTGTTTAGGATCAGGATGAATAAACATGAGACCGTCTTTATACAAGTGAGCTACAATTGTTTGTGATGTATTATCCCATTCTAAATTTCTATACTTAGCATGATTTGAATTTTTTTCCAATAATTCGTTGTAAAATTTTATCTTTAAATCCATTGGTTTCTTGTTCATTTCTTTAGAAACCCATTCTTTAAATATTTTCACATCCCTTTTGTTGTGAAATCTTGGCCACATAGAGTCATCATAAGGTAAATTCTTATTTTCAGGTTTATGAGAATGATTCCTCCCATTAATTCTACTTAATTTATTGGAAGGAAAAAACTTAGGTAAATCTCCAATAATTTGACTGACTGTAACCTCTTTTTTAGACTTTTGATTGTCAATCTCGTCATAAATATTTTTTAGGCTTAATCCATCCGATACAACGTCATTACGGATTCCAATAATGATTACTCTTTTCCTCTTTTGAGCAACACCAAAATCACTTGCTGTTTGAACCGCTTCAGTCAGATTTTCAGGTTTTTTGATTGTATATCCATACTCACTAAATGTATTGTAAATTCTTTCAGTAACCTTAATTCCACCAGGGCTTGCACTCAACATACCAGGTACATTTTCAAAAATGAATAGTTCAGGTTTAAATGCGTCAACTACCTTAATAAAACTCTCAAAAAGATAATTCCTGTAATCATACTCCATAGAATTTTTATCTTGAGCGCGTCCGGCTAAGGAATATGCTTGGCATGGAGGACCACCAATTATTACATTTACTTTTTTTTCTCCTACTAAACCCTTTAAACCAGATTCGATAACTTCATTGTGATTACTCTTTTCATAAATTTTTCTCGAGTCTTCTGACCAATTACCGTGAATTAATTCATCAGTTTTTTGAATATCAAAATGTACTACATGTTTGTATGAGTCATCCTCAGAATGATCCCATTTCTTGATTAAACGGTTTCTTAAAGTTCTAACCATTGGCAATTCCCACTCAACGTGAGCAATTGCTTCAAAATCACCTGATTGTAAGAACCCTTCAGAAAAGCCACCACAACCCGCAAACAGATCTATAAATGTTAATTTTTCGGTTGCTTTACTCATTAATCTTAGTTAATACTTTTTTGAAAGCCGATGCAAAAACACCCCCAAGCACAGGCGGAACTGCATTACCTATTTGTTTTAATTGATTCCTAGTTGAACCCTTAAAAAAATACCAATCTGGAAAAGATTGAATCCTTGCAGCTTCTCTAGGGGTTATACTTCTAGGAAATTTGCCTGGATGGACATAAGAGTTACCATCTGTTTCAAGGTGAGCAATTATTGTTTTTGAAACTCCGTCAGGATCTAGTTTAAAGTATTTATCACCGAATCCTTTGACTTTCTTTTGTCCATTTTTATCAATAGTAACCCCATATGTGACCTTTGATAGAGCCTTTTCATTTTCTGGGTCATTTAGATATTTACCTGCTTTGAGATTTTTATAGATAAAGGTATCTCTTGTATTATGATACCTAGATTTATGGTTATATAAATAATCGGGCTTGATCAACTTTTTGTTATATGTATTAATTAAATCTCTGTAATTTTTAGATTTATTTGTTTCGCAAATTAATTTATTATACCGTAGATCTGAGATGTTTTTTCCAAAGCAATTTGGGTCACTAAATGGCAGCTCAGAAGTTTCCTTATAATTGTTTGGTTTTGGATTGGCTTTTATAGCCGGTAAGTCAAAAATTACATCTTTTAATTTTAAAGGTTCTGTTTTATTACTAAGAATGTAATTAAAAATTTCAGCTGATTTTATACCAAATTTATCAGATATATCTTTACGTAAGCCAATAAAAAAAATTCTTTCTCTGTTTTGGGCAAGTCCAAAATCTTTTGCATTCAATATTTGTGAGGATGTATCATATCCGTACTTACCTGTGTTGGTAAGTGAATTTTTAATTAGATCTCTGTAACCTGAAGCAGAAGCTAAACCTTTTACATTTTCAATTAAAACTAATTTAGGAAGTAATTTCTCAGCAAATTTTAAATAGTATTTAAATAATTGATTTCTTGGATCATCAATGAAACCTTTAGTTCTCTCCTCAATAGTTAATTTTTTTGCTCTGCCAATCATTGAAAAACCTTGACATGGAGGCCCCCCAACCAACACATCAATATGTTTAATTGAATTTAACGTCTTTTGAATACTGTCGTTTTCTTTTATTGATGGAGCTCTTTTTCTCAACTCCACTTCCTTATTTGTCTCTACTACAATATGACCTTGAATATCGTATTTCACCTCCCCAGCTCCTAAATGTTCAAAAAGTTCTTTTATATCACCTAAAATAACACTCCCCCTAGGAGTGTCAGGGTGAGTATATTTAAGGTTAAACTTTAATGTTTCCAATGCACTTTCTGAAATATCATTAGCCATTTTTAGATGAAAACCATTATTCCCAAATCCCAAAGATAAACCCCCGGCTCCTGCGAATAAATCAATGTATGTTAATTTTTCTTTCAACGGTATTTTCCTTTTAAAAACAGTGTAAAATTATCAGATAAAACCTAAACTCAATATAAATTTTACGAACATTTCCTTCCCATATTATTAATAAGCCATGTAGACTATAGTCCGTTGTATGATTGTCAACAATAAATCACCTTTACACTATGGAAAATTTAAAGATTGAAATAGGTAATAAAATAAGAGAAATACGGCTAAAAAAAGGTTTATCTCAAGAGAAACTAGCATTACTTTCAGACATAGATAGGACCTATATACCAAGTATTGAGAATGGGAAAAGAAATATTTCAATAACAGTATTAAAAAAAATAAGTAATGCACTGGGAATGACAGTGTCAGATATAACAAAAGGGATTTAATGAAGAAAAAAGAAATTGTTTCGTTACTAGCTCAATTAAGACAAAAACATGTCTTGGAGGCTATGGAAACTATTGATAAATCATATATTCCTAACGACAGGCAATCAATTGCATACAATGTACTTTCATCAGACTCTCGTAAATTTTACCCACCTCCACTATTAATAGAAATAGCATATAAAATTTCAACAAATAAAGATCTACCTCCTAATTTTTTTAAAAATATTGGGAAGGACAGCCCTCATTTTAAAAGACTCGAAGAATTAGGATTTACTATAAATAAAAAATCGAACATGTCTACTCAGTTTAATAAAATAATTTTTAAAAAAGTGCCCCCTAACGAGGTTGGGACAGGCACAGAAATAGCTATATTAAAAGACTATTTTACAACAGGTCTTATTGATGACCCAAAGGATCTTACTGAATCTTCTGACAATGTTGGCAGTAGGTCCTATTCCATTAAGGCTAAATATTTTGGGATAAACTATGATTATGAGATTAAAGCATATAAAACACAACAATATAAGAGAGATAGAAGATTAATTATTAACTATTCTAATGACCCTTTAGGAGCAGATAGAGAAACTGATGACTATTTAGCAATTCTATTTAATGACAAAATCACTAAAGACAGTATAATTGAGATTAAAGTTATAAAAAGCAAAGATGGGTTATACCCTGATATAGAAAGGCACTATAAACGAAGAAGCGGTTTAGTTCTCTCAAGAAATTCACATTTTAAATTATATGAATCCTTTATTAACGAAAAAAAAATACAAGTAACAATGACACAACCTTTAAATCAGATACTTTATGGACCTCCAGGAACAGGAAAAACATACTCCACTATAACTAAAGCACTTGTAATCATTGGTTTAGAATATAGAAATTATGAGGAAGCTCAGGAATTATTTCAAAATGAACTAGGAAAACGCATTGATTTTGTTACCATGCATCAAAGCTTCTCATACGAGGATTTTGTTCAAGGGTTAAGGCCTTCAGTCTCAGAGGATGGGCATGGAGTAGTTTTTAAATACAGAAACGGTGTTTTTAAAGAGATTTGTGAACGAGCAGAAGAGTATAGAACAGGTGACTCTAATTATGATGTTAAATCCTTAAGCAATAAAGCTATCTGCATAATTGCATTTTTCCTTGCTAAATATAACGGTAAGAAAAAGAATGAAAAAAAAGCTAATGAATTCTTAGGTTATGAATCAGACAATCTAGCATTTATTGGAATTGGAGAAAAAATTAATGAGAATCCTAATTCTATAAAAAACCACAGAGACAAATTTGATTACATGTTTCAAAATCGTGAAAATTACACAGCACGAAACGGATGGACACCCAGAAATAACGGTGGTGTACTAGATAATACAACTAAATGGCCATACCGTGAGGTTTATGACGAGCTTAAAAATAATTCATTCATTGAGAATACAAAAATCATTCAGGAACTATTCAATAACACCCAAAAACCAATTGAAGATTCGCATCATAATGAGAACCATGTCATCATTCTTGACGAAATAAATAGGGCTAATATCTCAAGAGTATTTGGCGAACTGATAGCCTTAATTGAAAAGGATAAAAGGGATGGAAAGCTAACAGCAACTCTTCCCTCCGGTGAACAATTTACAGTTCCTTCCAACCTTTTTATTATTGGAACAATGAACACAGCTGATAAATCTATCGCGCTTGTTGACATAGCACTTAGAAGACGATTTGAATTTGAAGCATTGTACCCTAACCCTAAAACACTTAAAAAAGTACTCAAAGATAAAGGGTTTCCCAATGACGAAATTCAGCAAAGAGTTGATATGCTAACTTGTCTTAATAGAATAATTAGGGCAAAGAAATCAGTAGACTTTGAAATTGGTCACTCCTATTTTATGGAAGAGGGCAGTTTGATTAATATTCTTAATAAACAAGTTTTGCCCTTATTTAATGAATACTTTATGTATGACCTTAAGAAGGTAAAAGAGATTATCGAGAAAACACAAAAAGACAAAGAAGGAGAAGCCATACCAAAACCAGGAATTATTTTTAATAATCAAATATGGAAGGAAAAAGGCCTATTAGAAGTTGAGAGTATTGGAAGTGATCCAGATAATTTGGATTTAGTTGATACTGATCAAACATCTTAAGATAAATGAATTTATTTTTTGAATATCAGAAGAAAGACTACAAAAGCTTATCTTTTCTTGAAAAACCGGAAGATCGGGTAACTTTTAAATCAATACTAAATAAACTTTGGACTGAGAGAAAAAAGTTCGGCTTAACCTCTGTCTATTTTGATGATAATTCAAAGCAAACTGAACAACAATTTTTTTCATTCCATGACACCTACATTAAAGCGGGTAATTATATTGGATCGATTAAATATGGAGAAAATACAGTTCATATCATCCCTAAAATTCTTAAGAAAGGACTCAACAATAATTATACTGAATCCGAATTACTAAATATTTCAAATAAGAACCTACTGTGGTGGTTATCTCGATGCTCAAAAATAAAATTCCCAAAAAGTTTTACTAGTTGGAACACAAGAGATTACAGTTTTCTTGACATACTTATTCACTTATTTTCTAGTCTGACTAGAGATGATATAGTTTATAATAAACATCAATCGTACATTGAAAAAGAAGAATCAATTCATACGCTACGAGGACGGATTGATTTTTCAGAATATGCAACCAATTATCATACAGGTAATGCTCACGTATTACCCTGCATTTACGACAGTTTAGAAATAAATAATCTATACAATCAGATTATCAAGTTCACATCAAAACTATTACTTCAGCACACAGACAATGAGGAAATAACAAAGAAACTTCAAGAAATTATTTGGATACTTGATGATGTTGAAGATATTTTTCTAACAGCAGCTGATTGTGAACGTGTAGTTGTATCTCCTTTAAATGATAATATGAAGATTATTTTAGATTACTGTAAAATGTTCTTATCCGGAATGTCCATAAGAAGTGAGGACAATGAGCTAGAGATCTTTACTTTATTGATACCCACAGAAAAACTATTTGAAGATTTCATTTTTGGTTTCATAAAAGATAAATTCCAATACAAATTTGGAATAAGAGATATTATCGCTCAAGGGGATGAATTTGGGAGACAATTACCTTTAGCTGTTGAGAAAGATAAAACTGGTAAAGTTATTAAAAAAGCCTTCAGACTGAGGCCTGACATTTATATTAGTAGAGATTCAAATAACATTATATTGGATACAAAATACAAAGTTATTTATACTAAAGAGGAAGCGAAACAAGATGACCGAATAGAAAATGGCGTTTCAATAAGCGATATCTATCAAATGATTGCCTACACAATTAAATTAAAAGTCAATACCTGCCATTTAATTTATCCTGATTATCTTGGAGTTGAAAATGACTTATATACACATTATGAAATAGAGCATGGAGGTAATATGAGCATTTCAAAAATTTTTTACCACAGAATACCGGCACTTATTAAAGATGATAATGGTGAACTGGATTCAATAATCCAAACTAAAGAAGAAGAACTTTACGAAGTTTTTAATCAAATCATTTAAAATAAAAGAGAGGAGCCGAAGCCCCCCTCACATGTAATCAAACGATTCAAATAAAAAACAATTGGAATCAAACATTTTTGTACTCTCGGAGAGTACAAAACACAATCAAATATTTGTGGCATAACAAATTAAAAACTTTCCTAAATTCATTTAACATTTACCTTGTTCATTAATTCAGAGATTATGTTTTTTACTTGAGTTTTATTTAAAAGAGCTAACAAAGAAACACCCCCGTAATTATTGATATCTTTAACTAATCTCTGTATCTTTTTACCTTTTTCATTTTTAAAAAGGTCTTTATTATCCAAGTAAAACTCAAGTATTCCTGACCTTACGTTGGTGTATGTGCCAAGATCCCTCTCCAAAATAGATGTTACAAAATCTTGAGATTCAAAAATTGCTTCAGTTAATGCCCATTTTTCTTTATCATCTTTTGTATTTAAATTAACTGTTAAATACGCTATCCACCATAGTCGAGCAATTCCATTTCTTACTCTTGCAGCTTTGCTATCACCCCTAAAAAAAAACCTTTCCTTGATTTGGGTTTTCTTATCTTTTGCTGAAGAGCTTTTCATCCATCTTTCAACTACATATTTATGACAATGATCGTGAGTTAATCGAGTCCATAACCTTTCATCATTTGCGTCAGAGGGGCTCAGATCATTAAAAAGTTCAAAAATAATTTTTGCATTTTCAAAATCATATGTACCATTTCCGTCAGTATTTAAATTCAATTGATGGTAAGAACTAAAAAAACGATTATCAACATCAAATGATGCGCCGTCAATATGATCTAAACCTTGAGTCAAAGATTTAAAATCTAGAATTTTATGTTCAGAATACGACTTTGACAAATTATCATTTAAGTCCGCATTGTTCATATCATTAAATAGTTTTTCACAACTAGATTCTTTTAATTTTTTTATTTGGTACATTATAGTGATAATTCTTTAAAAAATGCTTCTAAAATAGGTGTGCTTACACCATTATTTTTTTTGTTCAATATTGATTCTAAATAATTTTGAGCAATAGTGTAAGGCTCATCAAGTTCAGGATCGTCATCAATATATTGGCAGCCATCAATTAAGATATTAGCCCATCTATTTTCCTCTAAAAATTGATCAATATTCCCATCTTCTGCATCTTCATACTCTTTGTTTATTCTTGAAAAAGCCTTGTGCAAAGCGGGTAAAATAAAAAAATTCAAAAAGGTGAACTTGTAATTATTTGAGAGCATATTAACTATGTCATATTTTCCATCAATATGAGGATATGTAATATGTATATTTTTGTCTTGAAGATCAATTAGAACTGGATATGAGCCCGATTCATTTCTTTTGGACCATCCAAATAAACTTGCCGCTTTGGTGTAGTTTTCATCTAAAGGGATTTTCATCTTCCCAGCAAACCCAACAAAATCTCCTGCTTTAAGACTAAATATACCTTTATTATCACCTAAAAAGTAATCATCATTAAATGTGGTATGATGATAATGATCGATATTTTCAGAAGCAACAAGAAATACTTCAACCGTAACTACTTTTGCAAGTCTTTCAAGAGGTATTTCAATGTTCTTGTTATCTGATGAACAATAATTATAAAATGTAGATGAACAATCTATTTTGTATACCGTAGACAACTGTCCATTATTATATAATTCTAAGATGTATTTATTTGTAATTTCTACTTCCTCTTCTTTTATATAAAGTTTATCTTCTTGCGCATATGAATTGGTTAAGACTGAAAAATGGCCTTCTTTGAAATCACCTTCAAGACCTAACGCTGGATATGGTAAAGAAAAATTAGTTTTATTTATCATTTTGTTTCAATAATTGTAAGTGCACTTTTATTTTTTTCATTTAATGTTAGTTCAACAAGACATGGTTCACCTTCTTTAACATTTAATCCATTTATTTGGTAGGAGATTATTTCACCTTTGCTATTTTTATTTTCTAGAAAAGTTAATACTTGACCCCTTGACTCTACCCCAATCAATCTAGAGCTCATTATTTTTACTCTATCTGAATCTCCTTTTTGACTGACAACAATACCTAATTCAGGTAAGCTGTTGTTAGATTTAATTACCAAGTTATATTTATTATTATCCCCTTCATTAACAATAAAAAATCTTGAAGTAATTTGGTGTTTGAATTTACCTTTAGTCTTTGTTTTTGATCTAGAAGATCCTCCACCTTCACCTTCTTTTTTTGGTTTACCTTTTTTTTCACCCTGTCTCTGAAAACTTCCACCGGTTCCTGTTCCGACACCAGGCCCTTCTCCATCACTAAGGTCTGTTTCACTATTCTGAATGATTTTTGAGTTTCTTTCATGAGAATTAAACATTACGTTTAAATTTACCTTGGGCAAATACTTCCTGTTAAAAGTTTCATCCTTTGTTAGGCTTTTACTACCGGAGCTTTTTTCTTTAGAATCTAAAGCCGAAATTTCTGAAAATAACTCATCTATAAAATCAACAGTTTCTAATGGTCTTGAATATTTATTTTTAATCTTATTTAGAACCTCTTTTTGAAAAGCTCTAATTTCCTTTAATATTCTGTCACCATCCTTTTTTGAGAGGTTACTAGGGCCTCTAAGTTCTAATAGAGATGGTAAAAATTCATTGTGTTGAGGGGGCTCCATAAATCCTAGGATTTCATTGCCGTCTTCATTATTGCAAAACATAACTCCTGCAATAGCATTAGGTAATGTAACGCTAAGTTTACGATTTTTACTTATAAGCATCCCATCTCTTAAAAACATTATTTTATTAGGATATTTTTCATCGCCACGAGCTTCTCTTACATAAAAATGCACTTCCCCTATCTTATATATTTTTTTAGTTTCAAATTCATCATAATCTTTATATGCTTTTATGAAATTTAATGGATTATCAGGTTTTGCATCTGCAAATAAACTTTCAGCTACTGTCAAATAATTCGTATTATCAATAGTTTGATTGTCAATAGTAACACTTAGCTTTTTTTGCTCGAAAAGCCACCAATAGTTTTCTATAAATGAACGTCTAAAATAGTCTTTCCAATCTTCAGTAACCAATGCTCCTAAAACGTATTGACTTAAACCTGGCTTTGTTCGTCTAAATGCATGTGGGATATCATCAGGTTTAGAAATTAACCTAACTTTATGTTTGGTAATATCTTGGTGATCATCTTGTAAGTTACCATAATAGGTCCTGTGATCTCTATCTATCCCCTGATCATCTCTGTATGTTGTTAATTTTGAAACACCTTCGAATTTATAATTATTATATCGATCTAATGAACTGTAAAAAACTGTTCGTATAGCCGAAGCCCCAAAAACAGAATTTTTACCAACACCATGACTCCCTTTTGAATTGTTAAAATCTTTCGCAGATCCCCCCTCGCCTCTGACACAAAATTGGAAAGTAGGTTGAGTAGAATTTTGTGGTAAATTATTACCCTCATCGTCACCCTCTAAACCCTTTGTCATAAAATCCTCAAAAACAAAAACTCGTATTTTTTTATCCTTAATTGATTCTTTCGCCAAACTATAGAACTTTGAATCTTTAGGGCTATTATGTTTTTCCCTTAATGAAAGGATACCTTCAAACTCATTAAAATTTGGAATACTTGCTTTGGGAATTAATTTATCACTAATTTTAATTTCTAGGGCTCCATCCTTATCAACTCTAGCGTCTAAGGAGTTTTGTGTAAGCTCCTTTGCTATAGAGCTTTGTAAATCTGAGCTAAAAGTTGAAACTGAGGCATTACCGGCCCCAACTAAATCGGCCCCATCATTACTTACAATCGTATAAAATCTTGGGTTACTCATAATTAAAATTTAAAATTTTGTTTATTTTTTGATAACCCCCTGCTATATGACAATTTCATTTCATCAAACTTTGTCTTGATTACAGCAAGCATTTTTTTAACGTCCTCCGGATAATATTCATAGTTGTAAGTATTTGAGCATTTTTCAAGCTTTTCTATTGCATCACGCACCTTATTAACTCTACTACCTGCTACTTTTTCAAATCTAAGCCTTTTTTCGTTCATTTTTTCGTTATTGTGCATCAAATATAGTATAAAAAATTATATAGTTAGTGCCCCATATAATAAAATTGCTATTTTTTTTATTCGCATATCAACAAAAAATTCAATATTTACTTGGGTTTACAGAATTATTTTAATCAAAAAAATTATTTTATTTAATTTTAATTTTTACAAATACACAAAGCAGCTTATTTCACACACCAATAAATAATTTATTACTTTAGCGTATCCTTCAAGCCTATACTAATGTTTTTAAATAACTTATATTTTCAATAATGACATCAATAAAAAACCATAATCAAAAGTTACTAAAAATACTATATGTATCCGAGGCTATATTGTTAGATTCAAAATACAGGAGAGCATTAATTGGCTACAGCGACTTTAATGGACATATTGTTAGTGTATACGATAAGGATATGTGCATAAATATACTTTCGAGTGATATAGGCCCTTATGAAAGTGCAATTGAGTTTTTTCATAATAAAGTTCTTCCGTATTATTCTAAAAACCCTAATAGCCCTGTTTTTGTAAGATTGAAAAAGAATATTTAAAATTTTAAAATAATTGTATAAGCACCATTAATGGGGAAAAGTAGGCTTTCAAAATCAACATTTATTCGTGGACTTCAATGTGAAAAGTCGCTGTATCTTTATAAGCATCATTACAAATTAAAAGACCCTGCTCCCACATCACTCCAAGCTGTATTTGACCAAGGAACTAAAATTGGCATTCTAGCACAACAATTATTCCCTGATGGTGTTGATGCTTCACCTGAAAATCATTTTAAAATGGTTGAATCAGTTGAAAAGACAATTGACTTTATTTCTCAAGGGGAAACTATAATCTATGAAGCTACTTTTCTATACAACGATGTCCTCGCTGCTTTAGATGTTTTGGTAAAGGACCAAGAGGGCTGGAAAGCTTATGAAGTTAAAAGTTCAACCAAAGTAACAGAAACCTACATTAAGGATGCAGCAATCCAATATTATACAATTTCAAATTCAGGAATTAACTTAAAGGATATTTCTATAGTTCATATTAATAATCAATACACAAAAGATGGAGAGTTAGACATAAATCAATTGTTCACCATCGAATCAGTATATGATAAAGTTTTAGCATTTCTTCCCCAAATTCCAAATGAAGTAAGAAGACTCAAAAATGTGATTGAAAGTTCTGATATTCCTGAAATTAATATTGGGCCACATTGTTCTGAACCTTATGATTGTGACTTTAAAGGGACCTGTTGGAAACACATCCCAGATTACTCGGTTTTTGATATTTCAAGGCTCAATACAGACAGGAAATTTGATCTATACAATAAAGGTGTGATAACACTAAACCAAATAGATCTTGGTAAGGAATCTTTAAATCCAAACCAAGCGTTACAGGTTCAATCAGAAATCAATGGAACAACCAATATTAATAATACTGAAATTAAAAAATTTACCGAGGGGCTTAACTACCCATTATACTTTTTAGATTTTGAAACAGTAGGTCCTGCAGTCCCAGTTTATGACGGCAGTCGACCCTATCAACAATTGGTGTTTCAATACTCACTCCACATACAAGAGGCTTTTTCATCTGAATTAGAACATAGAGAATATCTCGCCAATCCATCCCAAGATCCAAGAATTGGTTTCATAGAACAGCTTATAGAAGACTGCGGCAACAGTGGTGACATATTAGTTTATAATATTGGTTTTGAAAGAGGGAAGCTAAATGATTTAATAGAGGTATTTCCTGAATATTCAAACAAGCTAGAAAGGATTGTAAATCGTCTAAAGGACCTAATGATACCCTTTCAACAAAAATGGTATTATACTCCAGAAATGAGAGGGAGCTACTCAATTAAGGCAGTTCTTCCAGCATTGGTTCCTGAACTTTCATATAATGATCTTGATATTAAAGATGGTGGCACTGCATCGAATACCTTTTTATCTATGGTAAATGGAACTTTTAAGGGTGATAAACAAGAAACAAGAAGACAGCTATTAGAATACTGTAAGCTAGATACATTTGCTATGGTTAAAATTCTTGAAAAACTCAAGCTTGTATAAATCAGGTTTTCTAAAAATAACCATAAATTTTTTCTAGTTATTCTTTACTCAATAATTTGGATATCTGTGTGATTTATTTACAGATAGTTATCAGCAATTAATTGGTCCCGGCATGCACAGAAAAATAATTGACAGATAAACATTAGTTTATTCTGAAGTCAAACTTCTCCACATTCAAGTTTGGCTAAGATTCGCATCAAAAATGTTTCACCCGTATTTTCAATAGTACCATAAAGTGTTAATTATCATGCCCTTAATTCAATAGGTTCGACTCTCGGCAGCTCCACCAAAATTATTTCTATTTATTTCGACTAGCACCTCAAGATTGGTTGATGGATTAATGAGAAAAATAAGTAAAAAAATCCTCATTTTGTAGAGTAAACTATTTTGCGCTAAATAACTTACAACAAAACCTAAACTGCATTAAAACACAGTTTAACCAGAGTTGTGTAGTATTATCAAAAACTTAAAACAACTCAGATCTACGACTCTCGGCAGCCTTTAATATTTTTCTTTTGAGTATTTTAACTCAAATAGAATTACTACCACATAAAACATTTTGCTGTTACTTAATGGACCTTATTTTTTTAAGGTCTCATGAAACAATTTCAATTAATTTTGTAATTAATGAAGAAATTCCATTTTAAAATACATTTCAACTTTCTAGCTTTGGTTTTGCTCCTCGGCTTCAGCTCTTTTTTTTACGCAAGTGATTTCACTTCTGAAAGAACATACGAACTAAAAATGTCAGAGGGTAAAAGTTATGAACTTCATGAACTAATCTACCAAGAGCCTAAACTCATAAGAGATGGAGCGCAAATAAAATCTGCTATTATAAAATCCTTTGATACTGAACATGTAGATAGTAGGGATCTTATATCTTATGTGAATATGACATCTTTAGAGCGCATGTTTGGTTACTTTTCTTTATTGCCTGGCCGGACTCATCGTGCTCCCTATGATCACTATATACCAACATCCGCAAGACTATATTCTCTATATGATAAATATGGAGGTACTTATGGTTACTGTAAATATTCAGACGAATTTAAAAGTTACTACCACACAGTCTTCAGTAATAAAATTGCCAGAAAGTTACTATTCAAATTTGCACTAAACCTCTTGGTAGAAAAATGTAAAATTTGGCCTAAAGATTTTAAACCTGCCGTTTTATCTATTTTAGATGAATTATTGGTTAGTATTCCCAAAATTGCACGTTTATCAAAGACTGAATTTAATGACCAAATATTTTACAATTCTAAGTATAACTATCTACATGGATTTATTTACCGGAGAATAAAAACAGATAATATGCCTTTAAATGAAGTACTTGAATTTTTGAAAATTGCAAAGAACACAGTTTCGGAATTAGAAATAGAAGCAACCACAGATTTTAAGGTAGGAATACATTTAAATGATGATTTGGTTATTTATGTGGGAGTAGATCAACAGTACTATTTGTACTCGAAATTGAATTCTAAACTAGTAAAAGTCAATAAAGGTTACGAAATTAAAGAGGCGAAATTTTTAAGTGGTGATGATGGTAGATTTTATCATATCAAATATCTAATAGCTGAAAAAGAAAAAACTCATCTTTATGACGCAAAATTGAATTTGATTTATTAATAATTTAGTCAGTCAAACTTCTCCACATTCAAGTGTGGCTAGGATTCGAATCAAAAATATTTCCCCTGCACTTTTAATAATACCATAAAATATTCATTATCAGATATTTAATTCAATAGGTTCGACTCTCGGCCGCTCCACCAAAATTATTTCTATTTATTTCGACTCCTTTCTAAAGAAGTTCGATGTCAATAATTTAGGGGTTTTGAGTTTGCTATTTGTTTCGTTCTGATACTACTCATGCTGTAAAGTCCAGTCTATTAAGTTTTACTTTAAAAATCTCAACCACGTGAAATAATGAAACTAAATTTTACTTTTGTATAGTCCATAAGTTTTAGATTCTTATCTAACCTTTAGACGTACGATTTAATCAAACCAAAATAATGAGTCAGATAATAGTCATGTCCATTAGGAAGTTAAAAAAACCCCCACATTTTGATATGAGTAAAAACTTTGCTTACACTCTGTTTTTTCTGCTCGCATGCTTGAGCTCAAACTATAGTGCAAATGGCCACGCAGGTGTAGGTGTAGTTGTCAAAGACGGATGCGATAGGTACCTGGCTATCGGAACATGGCATAGCAGTATTTCGGAGCTTAATAGTACGATAAACTCAAATCGAGGTTTATATATTGACATTAATAATGATGGAACTTTTGTGAATTGTTGCAATGGAACATCGTCGTCAGAATTTTTTATTTTTACAGATTACACAATTCCAAGCACCCCAGTCAGTTGGAGTTTCATTACCCCAGGATCCTCAACCATAACAGAATTAGTGAATTATTTTAACAATTCAACGGTTTATAATAGTGCCAATTTAGCCAATCGATTTACAGCGGAAAAAGTATGGGATCCAGGTTGTCTCGGTAATAAGAAATTGCAGTCTTGGATAATTCTAAAATTGCCTTCATCACTAAACCCAGGCACAACATATAACTGCCGAACATCTACTTCCTCAGTTGTAGAAACTCCTTGTAATATACCGTATATTTTTCAAATTACTTTTGGAAGCGATATCACTATTACTGGAGACGATACACTAATGTGCGAATCAGATTCTTTAATCCTAACGTCTTCTCCCGCTCCAGATCTCGAATGGTTCAGAAATGGCGTTCTGATACAAGGGCCTAATGATGATAATACAATAGCCGTTTTGCAGCCAGGAAATTATACGGTCCGAAAAGGTGGCATTGGTTGTCAGTCTAGAACAAGTGAGATATACGAGGTAGCTTTTCACCCTCAACCTAAGGCTCAGTTTACCATAGACGACAGTCTGCAGTGCTTCCGTGACCACGAGATCGTTGTTGTAAATGAGAGCAC